>CAKTNU010000023.1 GCA_934589325.1 uncultured Oscillospiraceae bacterium
GTGTGTGACAGCTTCGCACTGTTCGGCGGCAAACGCTTCGGTAAGCATAAGATCGCTCCCTCCGTCTCTCCGAACAAGACCGTCGAGGGCTGCATCTGCGGTGCTCTCTCATCGATAGTGACCGGCGTGATCATTTATTACCTCTCGCAGCTTTGGCTGCCCATACCTTTCTGGCTCTGCGTGGTTACGGCGCTTATTGCGTCTACGATGGGGCAGATAGGTGACCTCGCCGAATCCCTTGTCAAACGCATGATAGGCGTGAAGGACTTTTCAAATCTCATCCCCGGTCACGGCGGGATGTTTGACCGTGCTGACAGTCTGCTGTTCTCCATCCCCACCGCTTACCTCTGCCTGTATATTGCAGGAATGATCGCATGATTTTTTCAGGAGAAAGAAATGGATACTCTCGATTATTGTCAAAGGACCGATCTTAAGCCTGCGCTGCTGATAATCAATCCCGTTTCCGGCAAGCGCATGGTGCTGCGCAGCATAGCGCAGATAATCCGCACCCTGATGGATGCCGGCTATAAAGTCACAACTATGATAACCGGCAAAAAGGGCGACGGCACCGCTTTCGCCGCAAGTTTCGGCAGCGAATACAAGCTCGTCTGCTGTACTGGCGGAGACGGCACGCTCAACGAGGTCATACACGGCCTTGCCTCAGCAAATATCGATGTGCCGCTCGGCTACATTCCCTGCGGCAGCACGAACGATTTTGCCGCCTCGCACGGTCTGAGCACCGACATTGCCGAAGCTGCGGAGCATATAGCCTCCGGCTACTCGACACGCTACGATATCGGCTGCTTTGGTGAGCGTCACTTCACCTATGTTGCGGCTTTCGGCGCATTCTCATGGCTGTCATATACAACTGATCAGAACCTGAAGAATGTCCTCGGCCACACAGCCTATATTCTCGATGCGATAAAGGATCTTTACAAGATAAAGCCACTGCACCTTAAGGTCACGGCTGACGGCGTGATGCACGAGGACGATTATATATTCGGCGCGATATGCAATACTACCTCCGTTGCTGGGACGATAACCCTGCCGGCTGCGATGGTCGACACTGCCGACGGTATTTTTGAGGTACTGCTCGTAAAAATGCCAAAGACCATGCTTGAGCTTGATATGATAATCCGCGGTCTGCTGACGCAGGATTACTCATGCCCGAATATTGATCTGTTTCAGACTAAGGAGCTGGATATTGAAAATCCGCCCGGGCTTGAATGGTCGCTGGACGGTGAAGCCTCCGGTGTAATGGAGAAGGTCCACGTCAGCGTAAAGCAGAAGTTCCTCAACCTCCGCGGCTGACCAATATGTTTAGTATCAAAATATCTGCTTTTTTCCATTGAGCGGCTATAGTGATCAAAAAGAGCATGTCTGCTTCACCAGACATGCTCTTCGCTTATTCTCACGTTTTTTCCAGAATATATACCCTCGTCTCGTATGACCGCAGCGTTCGTGATGCGCTTTCCAGATAATTGCACAGGATGAGCTTACCTGGCTCACGCAGGATGCGTTTCGGCAGTCTGACCGGCTTATCCGTAAACGAACATATCACCAGAAGCCTCACATTCTCGTGCTTACGAACATATGCATAGACCTTTCCCGAGCCGCGCATAAGCTCGCGGTAGCTTCCGTACCTCACGACGGGCAGTGACTTTCTCAGCGCTATTGCCTTCCTGTAGAAATTCAGCAGCGAATCCGGGTCGCTCTCCTCGGTTTCCACATTGACGGTCTTATAATTTTGGTTTACATAAAACCATGGTGTTCCTGTCGTGAACCCGGCATTTTCCCCCGCTGACCATTGCATCGGCGTGCGGGCAGAGTCGCGGGAGCTTCGCCACAGCCGCCGCAGCCGCTGCTCGGGCGATTTGTTGAGCGCCGCGTTGTTATACTGCCAGCGGGTCTGCACATCCTCATACATCTCCGGGTCCGTCGGCCGCCAGTTGGTCATGCCTATCTCCTGTCCCTGATATATGAACGGTGTCCCCTTCTGGAACAGATACGCCGCGGCCAGCATTTTTCCGCTCTCTGTGCGGAATTTCTCGCTCCCGTAGCGCGATATCACACGCGGATGATCATGATTTTCGAGATACAGCAAATTCCATGCCCGCCCGTCCAGCTTGTTCTGCCAGCTTGACCATGCCCGTTTGAGCTTGCGGAGATGGAACTTTGTCGGCAGATAGTCTGTGAACAGGCAGTCGCCGCACATACACTCAAACTGTATCATCATGTCAAAATCGCTGTCCGGTGTCTCGGTTATGTATTCAAGCGCACGTCTTGGCCAGATAAGCGGCGCCTCGGCAATGGTCATGCAGTCGTAGTCGGACAGTACGTCGCGCCTGAACTCCGCAAGATATTCGTGCAGATGGGGACCGTGATTATACAGGCGCATCCCCTTGTATATTGGGAAAATATGATCGCTTGGCAGGCCCTCGGGCTTGGATATCAGGGTAATTACATCCTCGCGGAAGCCGTCCACCCCCATGTCCAGCCAGAAACGCAGTATTTTTTTGACCTCTTCGCGCACGAGCGGATTATCCATGTTCAGATCCGGCTGCTTGACGGCGTATAGATGCAGGTAATATTCTCCGCGCAGCTCATCATACTGCCACGCTTTGCCCTCAAAGGAACTGTCCCAGTTATTCGGCAGTGCACCGTTTTTCCCGGCCGGACGCCAGATATAATAATCGGTGTACGGTTCTATGCGTCGGCGGCTTTTCTGGAACCATTCATGCTCATCACTGGTGTGATTTATCACCAGATCCATAATGACACGCATACCGCGCTCATGAGCGGCAGTGAGCATCGATTTGAATGCGTCCATGCCGCCGAACTCCGGCGCAATATCCATGTAATCGGAGATATCATAGCCGCAGTCTACTCCGGGTGATGGGTACAGCGGCGAGAACCATATGCCGTCAACACCGAGAGACTTTATATAGTCCAGCTTTTCACACACGCCCAGCAGGTCACCCATACCGTCACCGCTGCCGTCGCAGAAGCTCCTTGGCCATATCTGATAAAAGACCATATCTTTATACCATCGCGTCCGTTCCATATGTTCCTCCTTTATGGATCATTGGGGATATTATACCACGCACAGAGAGCAATGTCAGCAATATAATACTGTGTTACCGGACGAATGTTAAGTGATTAACATTCTTTTTCGTTATTCTGCACGAATCATTCTTAACCATTCGCTCGATTTTCTACATTTTTTATTTAAAAATCTGATTTTTTTCTTGGGTATGGCCTTGTTAAAAAACAAATGCTATAATATGTTGAAGAAAATTCGGAGATACTTTCTGCATTATACAGTGGACAAACAGGAGGATACACACCGTGCAAAACGTACAATTTACAGAAACCGTACTGCGCGACGCGAACCAGTCGCTCATCGCGACTCGCCTGCCATACGACAAATTTGAGCCTATCCTCGAAACAATGGACAAGGCAGGGTTCTACTCCGCCGAGAGCTGGGGCGGTGCAACATTTGACGTGTGCCTGCGCTACCTCAACGAAGATCCTTGGGAGCGGCTGCGCAAAATACGAGCAAAAATGCCGAACACCAAGCTGCAGATGCTGCTGCGCGGGCAGAATATTCTCGGCTATAAACACTATCCGGACGACATCGTCCGCCGTTTCGTCCGCGCCTCCGTCCGCAACGGCATTGACATTATCCGCATATTCGACGCACTCAACGACGTCGACAATCTGCGCGTTGCAATAGAGGCGACCGTAGAGGCCGGAGCCGTCGCCTCCGGTGCGATATCCTATACCACCAGCCCCGTGCATACGCTTGACAGCTATGTGAAGCTGGCAAAGGAAATGGCCGCAATGGGCGCAGGCTCCATCTGCATCAAGGATATGGCCGGCATCCTTACTCCGAAGGCGGCGTATGACCTTGTATCCGCACTCAAGGATGCGGTCGATCTGCCGATAGTGATGCACACCCACAGCACGACCGGTATGGCCTTTATGACTTATCTCAAAGGCATTGAGGCCGGAGCCGACATCATCGACACGGCGATCTCCCCCTTCTCCGGCGGCACCTCCCAGCCCGCGACCGAGACACTGTGCTGTGCTCTGCGTGAGCTTGGCTACGGCGTCAGCCTTGACGAGAAGCTGCTGTATGAGATAGCCGATTACTTCAAGCCGATCCGCGCCGAGTATATCGCCGACGGCACGCTCAATCCCATCTCCATGGGTACCGACACACAGTGTCTCAATTATCAGATCCCCGGCGGCATGCTCTCGAATCTCCTGAGCCAGCTCAAGATGATGAACGCACTGGACAAATTTGACGAGGCACTGGTCGAGACCCCGCGTGTCCGCAAGGACATGGGTTATCCCCCGCTCGTCACCCCGACCAGTCAGCTAATCGGCACGCAGGCCGTGCAGAACGTGCTTGCCGGAGAACGGTACAAGAATGTCGGCGCTGAGCTGCGCGCCTACTGCCGCGGCGAATACGGCCGCACACCCGCGCCTATCGACCCTGATATACGTGCCAAGATCCTCGGCGGCGAGACGCCTCTCAAAGGCCGCTACGCCGATACTCTCCCTGCCGACACCTACGAGAAGGCCGAAAAAGCTCTGGGCGATACGGCCAGATGCGAGGAGGATGTGCTGAGCTACATTGCTTTCCCTCAGGTGGCAGAGGACTTCTTTGCCAAACGCCGCGAACGCGAGGAGCGCTCGGTGCGCTACTCTATAACCGAAATTTCGGACTAAGGAGGCACTATTATGGCCGATATGGTTCACATATCAATCGCAAATGCCGGAATTACAGCATTTCTTGGCTATCTGGTCGTATTCGTCGGGCTGGTGCTCCTGATGCTGGTCGTAATGCTGATGGGCAGGATAATGGTCGCGCAGAGCAAGAAGGCCGCCGCGAAAACGGCTGCTGAACCTGCCGCCGCGCCGTCACCCGTCAGCGCAGAGCCTGCCCCCGGCTCCGCCGGTGAGCTCAAGCTCTACGATACCGATCCCCGCGATGCCGCCATGGTCATGGCCATCGTCGCCGACACCCTCGGCAAGCCGCTCAACGAGCTGCGCTTCATATCCATCAAGGAGGTCAAGGAAGATGAAATATAAGGTAACTCTTAATAACCGCGTGTATGAGGTCGAGGTAGAGCTCGGTCAGGCCATGCTGATCGACGAATATGACGCCGCTGCTCCGGCTCAGGCCGCGCCTGCGGCTTCCATTGCAGCCGCAGCACCTGCCGCACCCGCGGCTGCTCCTGCCTCCGCATCGCTTGCCTCCGGTGAGGTGGTCAAAAGCCCGATGCCCGGCAATATTCTGAAGATCAACGTCGCCCCCGGCCAACAGGTCGAGGAGGGCGATATGCTGATGATCCTCGAAGCGATGAAGATGGAAAACGAGATAGTTGCGACCAAGTCCGGCACCGTCGCGCAGATCGCGGTCAGTAAGGGCGCAGTCGTTGAGACCGGAGCGCCGCTGGTGGTCATCGCGTAAGGGGGCAGCTATGGATATAATAGCCACTCTTGAAAAGCTCGTGATGGAGTCCGGCTTCGCCGCGTTCTTCACGACGGACGGCGGCTGGAAAAACATTGTGATGATCCTCATCGCCTTTGTACTGCTGTATCTTGGCATTGTGAAGAAGTTCGAGCCGCTGCTGCTGTGCGGTATCGCATTCGGCTGCCTGCTGACGAATCTTTCCTACTTCGTCGGCCTCGGTGACAACGCGCTGTACCACCCTGAGCTGTGGGAAGCCTTTCTTGACGAGGCCAGCCCCTATTATCACAGCTACGGCCATATAATGAGCAATGCCGGTCTGCTTGACTTTTTCTATATTGGCGTCAAGGCCGGTATATATCCCTCGCTGATTTTCCTCGGTGTCGGCGCGATGACGGACTTCGGTCCGCTGCTCGCCAATCCCAGGAGTCTGCTGCTCGGCGCGGCGGCACAGCTCGGCGTGTTTCTCGCCTTCTTCGGCGCGGTGCTGCTGGGCTTCACCGGCCCCGAGGCCGCCGCAATAGGAATTATCGGCGGTGCGGACGGTCCGACCGCGATATACCTGTGCACCAAGCTCGCCCCGCATCTGCTCGGCCCCATTGCCATTGCCGCGTATTCGTATATGGCACTCATCCCGCTTATCCAGCCGCCTCTCATGAAGCTGTTCACAACGCCCGAGATGCGCAAGGTCAAGATGGAGCAGGCACGCGAGGTCTCCAAGGCTGAGAAGATAATCTTCCCCATCGTCGTTGCGACCTTCGTTATACTGCTCCTGCCCTCTACCGCGCCGCTGGTCGGTTGCCTTATGCTGGGCAATCTCTTCCGAGAGTGCGGCGTGACAGACCGTCTCAGCGATACGGCGCAGAATGCACTGATGAACATCATCACGATTTTCCTTGCCACATCCGTCGGTGCTACAATGGTCGCCCAGAACTTTCTCAGCTGGAACACGCTGAAAATAATCGCCCTCGGCCTTGCCGCCTTCGCTCTGTCCACCATAGGCGGACTTGTCGGCGGTGTCGTGATGTACAAGACCTCCGGCAGCCGGATAAATCCGCTCATCGGTTCGGCCGGTGTGTCCGCCGTGCCTATGGCCGCACGTGTTTCGCAGGACGTCGGGCGCAAGTATAACAAGACCAATTTCCTTCTCATGCATGCCATGGGTCCCAACGTTGCCGGCGTCATAGGCTCCGCCATTGCTGCAGGCTTCCTGCTCAGTGTTTTCGGCTGACGGTCATGTGACTTAAACGGCACATTCTCGATATTTTTGTACTCAAACCAAAGATCGTATAGCAAAGCCCCTCTGCCCGGATATCCGGGCAGAGGGGCTTTGCTTATCAAATGACCACATAATGGGGCATAACTCTTAATTCAGCTCTCTGCAATGCTGACCACTGCAACGGGGACGGCGCAGATGAGCATATACACCAGCAGGAATACAGGGCCGACGGTTCCTGCGGAGATCAGCTTTATAAACGCCAGCAGCATGCCAAGCAGTGACGAGCCGATCGTCACGCCTAGGTTTATCTGCACGGCAAGATACATCTTGCGCCCGGTCTCGGCCATATGCGTCAGCGGGCCGAGTCCCTCACGGCACACGACGGCCGCTATCTTGCTGTCCTCACCGGGAGCCGCGGCCGAAATTTTGAATCGCTCAACATATGGCGGGAAGTCATAGCCGTCGGTAGCAATATCAAAAGCCTTTGCAAGCATTGCGGGCGTTATGTTGAAGTCACGTATCGCAAAAATCGGGTGCCGGTCGGAGCGGATAAGCTCGGTCAGTGCCTTGCGTACCTGCGGCTGCGCGGTGTACTTGACATTGAAAATTCCGCAGAGCCTACCGTCTATCGCAAGCAATACCGGATTCTCGCCAACGAGCCGGAACGGGACGCGGATGTTCATAAGCCGCATAAGCTCCATTCCGCCGCACAGAACGACACTTCCGTCAATAATGCCCTTCATACCGCCGCCGGAGAGATATTCAAAGTCCCCGATGCGGCAGGTAGCAAAGTCGTTATCCTCCATCAATTTGCCGAAAGCAGGGCTTACACTGCAGCCCGCCGTGACCATCATGCTGCCGGCATAGGATATCACACGCTCCGGATCTCCGAATACACGCACATTTTCAAGCTCGACGCTGCCCTCCGGGAAAAGGTCACGGTCGGTAACTATCAGGTTCTTGCTGCGGCCAATGTCGCTCAGTCCCGACCAGCCGGCTATCGCCGCACCGCTGGAGAAGATGCGCAGCGAGCCGATAAGGAACGGCAGCGCAAAGCACAGCAGCGCCGCCGCGGGGACCGCGGGAGCGAATATCGCCGAGTAGATGAAAATCATATCTCCGAAGCTTTTTTTCGCTGCCGCTACGATTATTGCCAGCAGCAGTGCGGCAAACATCAGCGGCATTGACAGCTTGCGGAACGCATCCTCGTCGGGGGGCGCTTCTTCGGCGCGGTGTACGAACCCCGCCGACGGACGCAGAGACTTGAGCAGCGTTATCTCATGCGCCTTGACGTCCATCTCTCCGGTCACGGCGTATGCGCGGCGGCCTATCGCCGGGACCCGCAGTGCCTTGCGCAGTCCGCGGCAGCTCACGAGCGAGCTTGCAAGAACGCCGACGAGCGACAGTGTGGAGATACAGCAGAGCGCGACGTGCGGACTTGATATATCCGCAAGCGATACTACCAGGGCATCTGCTCCGGTCAGGAAGCACGAGAACACCGCAAGCGTCTCTGCCCCGGGCTTGCCTCGGACGAGATTCATTATGCCGGCCGTCACGACGTCCAGTGCCAGCAGCGACACAGTCAGCTGCATAGCAAGCAGCGCGGCCGAGGCGCATTTATAGTCCTTGAGCATACCGGGAACCGGCAGTCCGACGGTTATCCATATCATCAACACCAGCAGCACAAGGCTTATCCTGAGGCGCATGCGCAGCGAATTTGTGAAGCTGCCGTAGTACTTGGACGCGGCAAGCGGCGGCACCTCTTCGCCGAGATTCTCCTGCTCGTCGTCCATCGTGCGCGAGCTGCCCTTGCCGCCGCGCATACGGTACAGCATCGAGGTTATGATGGAGAATATGTACTCCTTAAAGCTGGACGGGAAAAAGTCCTCGCTCTCGCGAAACTCCGATTCCGGCCGCTCATAGTCCATCTTTTCGGCGTAATTCTCGCCGAGATCGTAGTCCACAAAGCCCTCATAGTCCTCGCCGTCGGTTCTGTGCGCCCCGGCAGGATCATAGGACTTGAAGCTGTCAAATTCATATGGTGAGCGCTCGGCCTTCGGCTCCGGTACTTCTTCCGGCTCCTCATCATACTTTGCAAAGTCAAATTCCGGTTCTTCCCAAGGCTCCGCCTCTATCCTCTGCGTCTCATAGCTCTCGGTCGGTACGTCGTCCTCGTATTCGTCGTCCCGCTCCGGCTCCGCGTCAAGCGGATACTGCTCCGGCTCTGCCGGCTCCGGATAGCCGTCGTCCTCATAGCCGCTGTCGGCATATTCGGCCTCGTCATAGGCCCTGGCACGGCGTTCATACTCGTCCTCATCAAGGTCATAGGCCGTTGCCGCGGCTGTAAACGAATTTCTCTTGTTGCGGCGGCGCTTCGACACCGCGGGCTTTCCCAAGGATGCCCGGTCAAGCCATCCTACGGCGCGCTTCAGGAAGCTCTGCGGCTTCTCCTGCTCGTCCTCCTCCGCATCTTCCGCGGCATCTCTGCCGGTATAGGCAGAAACGAACTCCGCATCATGCGGCAGCGGCGGGGCATAATCATAATCGGCGCTCAGGTCTATAGCCTGTCCGTTGAAGCTAAGCTCCGAACGCTTGCGATTGCCGCCCAAGCGAAAGCGCGGGTCTATGTCCGGTTCACCCGGCTCGCCGTTATCGGCGGCACCTGGAGTATATATCTTAACGCCGTCGTCATCCTGCTCAGGCTGCTTTGCGGCTGGAGAGTACACACGCACATCGTCCTCATCAGCATCTCTGCCTGCCGCGGCGTCAAAATTGAACGCGTCAAAGCTCGGCGTATCCTCCGGCTCCGGTCGCGGCGGAAAGCTGATCTCGGTTTTTTCCGGCTCCTCTCCGCCGTACTCGCGCAGTATGGCCTCGAGATCTATATCTTCATTCCATTTATCCATCAAATCTATCCCTTACTATTTATATGAGCGCCCGCTTTGCGGGCTCGGGGGATCAGTTCATGCGCTGCCGCAGTATTTCATACATGGTTATCGCAGCCGCGGCGCTGGCATTGAGGGAGCTTACCTGTCCCTTCATCGGCAGACTTACAACGAAATCGCAGCTCTCTGCCACCAGTCTGCCCATGCCCTCGCCTTCAGATCCGATGACGAGCGCAAGAGCTCCTGTAAAGTCCGTTGTCCACAGGCCGTTCTGCCCGTCGGCGGCGGTGCCGTATATCCACAGGCCGTTGTCCTTGAGGGTCTTTATCGCGGCCGGGAGATTTGCAACGCGGGCGATGAGCATATGCTCCGCCGCACCTGCACTGGCCTTGTCGACTATCGCGGTGAGCCCCGCGGAACGGCGCTTGGGTATAATGACGCCATGCGCGCCTACACACTCGGCCGTTCTGATTATCGCGCCGAGATTATGCGGGTCGCTTATCTCGTCGCAGACTATGACGAAGGCCGGCTCTCCCCGTTCCTCGGCAAGCGAAAGGATGTCCTCCACCGTGCAGTAATCCCGCACTGCGCACACGGCGATAACGCCCTGATGCGCCTTGGTCTGGCTCATGAAGTCCAGCTTGCGCCTGTCGCTTTCCACGACGACTATGCCCTTTTCGCGTGCCTTGGATGCGATGTGGCCAAGGGTCTTGTCCACATCTCCGCGTGCAATGAATATCTTATCTATCGCACGCCCGGCGCGCAGCGCCTCGATAACGGCGTTGCGCCCCTCGATAAGTTCGTTTTTGATCTCGTTGTTATCTATCATCAGAAATATCTCCGGTAAACATAATATGACGTATCTCATCATAACACACCGAACCGAAAACATAAAGATAAATTTTCGCCTTTAACAAAATTTTCATAGACTTGCGTTTAAAATAAGGGTATATTTATATCAAAGCAGGTGAACGGGCCATGAAGCGTAATCCCGGTGCCAGCTCCCTGCAATGCGGAATGACAGTGCCGGGCAATACCGGCATGATCTCCGTGACCGCATCACATAAACTTGCCCCAAGGAGGCACAACATATGAAAGACCCCATGAGCTATGTCCGCAGCTTCTGCTACAAGCACCCGAACTTCGGCATACCGAACCTGATGAAATACATTGTCGGCGGCAACATCCTGTTCTGGCTGCTCAGCCTTGTGAATCCCGTTCTGATGGGCTACCTGTCCTTCTCCCCCGCCGCGATAATGCATGGGCAGATATGGCGGCTCATCAGCTTTATCTTCTACCCCGTCAGCTCCGATTTTCTCGCTCTGCTTGCGTTTTACTTTTACTACCTCATCGGCAATACGCTCGAGCGCTACTGGGGCACTGCGCAGTTCACAATATTTTTCTTCTCCGGAGTCGTCCTCTCGGCACTGTATGCTTTCATCGTCTACTTTGTCTCCGGCATCAGCCTTAATATCACGGCGACCTACATTTATCTGTCAATGTTCTTCTCCTTTGCCGTGCTCTACCCGGATATGACCGTTATGCTCTTCTTCCTTATTCCGGTCAAGATAAAGTGGCTCGCATATTTCGACGGAGCGCTGTTCGTCTACGGCGTGCTCACAACAAGCTTCCCGATGAACCTGCTGCCGGTGATCGCAGTGCTGAACTTCGCCATCTTCTGCGGCGGCGACCTTATCCGTGAGGTAAAGGGACGCAGGCCCGGCAAAAACACCGTAAACTTCCGCCGCGAATCGCGCCGCATCCGCGAGGAGCAGCGCGACAGGCTGTACACGCACAAGTGTGCCGTCTGCGGCAGGACAGACACCGAATATCCGGACCTTGAATTCCGCTATTGCTCAAAGTGCGCAGGCTACCACTGCTTCTGCCAGGATCATATAAATAATCACATCCACTTTACGGAGTGAACCATGCGGCCGGGGGATATTCCCCCGGCCGCAGCCGTAATTTTTTCTCAAATTTCGTATTGCCAACATGCGCGCCATAGTGTATAATAAATTGATTGCTGATTAAAATTGCATCTTTATTAATATATTCTGTACAGAGAGGAAGCAACACATGAGCTACGAAACCAAGAACATCCGCAACATTGCCCTGATGGGTCACGGCAACAACGGCAAGACCAGCCTCGCCGAGAGTATGCTGTACGTCACCGGCGCTATCGACCGTCTCGGCAAAGTCTCTGACGGCAACACCGTCTGCGATTATGACGCAGAAGAGATCGCCCGCCAGATCACCATCGCCACCTCCGTTGCACCCGTCAGCTTTGACGGCTGCAAGATCAACGTCCTTGACTGCCCCGGCTACTTTGACTTTGTCGGCGACGTGCTGTGCGCTCTGCGTGCGGTCGAGGCTGGCATGATAGTCACCTCCGCCAAGGATACTGCCGAGAGCATACCCGTTGGCGCACAGCGCTGCTGGAACTATCTCAAGGCCGCTTCCCTGCCCGTTATGTTCACTATCTCCAAGTGCAACGAGGAGCACGGCGACTATTTCAAGGCTCTTGAGACACTGAAGGGCAAGTACGGTTCCATAGTCTGCCCCGTCACCATCCCCACCTCCGACGGCACCGGCGTTATCGACCTCGTCCACAACGTCGCATACACCACCAAGGGCAATAAGACCGAGAAGGGCGCAGTCCCCGCAGCAGACGCAGACCATGTTGAGAATCTGCGCGCAGAGCTGATGGAGGCCGCCGCAGGCGCCACCGAAGAGCTCATGGAAAAGTTCTTTGAGACCATGGAGCTTGACGAGGCGGATATCGTCGAGGGTCTCAAGGCCGGTATGAAGGATCGTTCCGTCGTCCCCGTTTTCGCGAGCGACGCTATGACCAATGTCGGCACCGCCGCAATGCTTCAGGGCATCGCAGACTATTGCCCCGCTCCCGTTGAGAAGAACGACGGCATCGTCGGCTTCGTTTTCAAGACCGTGTCCGACAAGTTCGGTAAGTTCAGCTTTGTCAAGGTCGTCTCCGGCAAGATAAGCGCCGGCGCGTCCCTGTACAATCTCCGTGCCTCCTCCAACGATAAGCTCGGCCGTATGTACACCATGTGCGGCAAGAAGAGCACCGAGGTCACCGAGGCCTGCTGCGGCGATATCGTAGCTATCGGCAAGATGGATTGGAAGACCGGTGACACCGTAACGGATGACAAGAACGGCACCGAACTGCCCGCGATTGAGATCCCCGAACCCTGCTACTCCATGGCCATTTCCCCAAAGACCAAGGGTCAGGACGACAAGGTCGCAGCTGGTCTTGCAAAGCTCAACGAGGAGGACATCTCCTTCACTCTCGTCAACAACGCCGAGACCCACCAGATGGTCGTTTCCGGCGCAGGCGATATCCAGATCGGCGTTCTCTGCTCCAAGCTCAAGAACCTCTACAATGTTGAGACCGAGCTCAAGCCCGCACGCGTCGCATACCGTGAAAAGATCAAGGGCAAGGTCGAGGCTCACGGCCGTCACAAGAAGCAGTCCGGCGGTTCCGGCCAGTTCGGTGATGTTTGGATCCGCTTCGAGCCGCAGGATGAGCAGGACGACATGATCTTCGCCGAGGAAGTATTCGGCGGATCCGTCCCGAAGAACTTCTTCCCCTCCGTTGAAAAGGGTCTGCGCAATGCAGTCGTCAAGGGCGTCCTCGCCGGATACCCGCTGGTCGGCCTGAAGGCCACCCTGTATGACGGCTCCTACCACCCCGTTGACTCCAACGATATGGCATTCCAGACCGCTGCCCGCCTTGCATACCAGGACGGCATCCCCAAGGCCAAGCCCACCATCCTTGAGCCTATTGGCCAGCTCTTCGTCACCATTCCTGACGAGTATCAGGGCGCCATCATCGGCGACATCAACTCCAAGCGCCGCGGCACCATGATGGGCTCCATGCCCGCCGAGGACGGCATGACCACCATCGAGGCTGAGGTTCCCCTCGCCGAGATGACCTCTTACACCATCGACCTGCGCTCCATGACTCAGGGCGCCGGCTCCTTCACCTGCAAGTTTGTTCGTTACGAGGAAGCTCCCGGCAACGTGCAGCAGAAGGTCATTGAGGAAGCCAAGGCTCTGGCAGAGCAGGAGTAAGCTTCTAATTTCAAAAGTGTTCCGGCGGACTGGCAACAGT
>CAKTNU010000024.1 GCA_934589325.1 uncultured Oscillospiraceae bacterium
GGGATGTGTGGTGTTTTCGGGCTCCTCATAAGGATAGATGCCGTACTGCTGCTGGAAGGATGCCTGGCAGGACATGCTGTACAGCGCATTTGCGCCGAGGTAGATGTCATATCCGACGGAGCCGGAGTTGGAGACGGTCAGGCAGTTGTCGCCGTCCCATGCCGCGTCGTCGCGGATCGTCAGCTTGATGCCGCTGAGGATGCATATGGGATTGGCGGTATCAGGGTCGATGGCCTGACTCTGCTTTACGAAGTTGCACTTTATGGTAAGGAGATTGTTTTCGTCCAGCTCCGCGCTTGTGAGACGGAAGTAATCGTTCGAGACGGTCAGATTATCCACGTCGACATTGAAGTTCGTGTCAAACTGTATTTTGACGACGACCTCGGTCTTGGGGCTGACGCGCTCGGCAAGCTGGAGCAGCAGATCCCATGCGGTAATGCCGGAAATATCACCGCCTGCGACCATCGCCAGCAGAGGCTCGATCTTTTCCGGGACGCTTATAGTAGTCATGTCGAGGCCGAACACATAGGTGACGTCCATCGGCAGGCTCGCGTCAAGAACATGGTAGCGGTCGGTCTCATCCTCGCCGGTGGGGAGCTGCTCGGAGTTGGAGACGTCTCTCGTCCAGGCAAATGTTCTGTCGCCGGCCGTGGAATTGTCAAAGTCGAATATTGCCTGATTCTCGCTGTACATCGAGACCTTTATCGACGCGCTTATCGAGTAGTCGCGGGCTATCTTCGCGGTGACGGTCGTATTTCTGAGGCCGGAGTCAGCGCTGCCGGTGAACGCGAAGCCAAGTCCAGACGCTTCAATGGTACCGGCCGCATCGTTGCTGAGGTCAAACTTTATATCGTCCGGACGGACGGCAACAGGATTCTCATTATAGGTCGCTATCAGCGGCAGGTACACGGGCTTGCCGTAGATAGCGTTGACCGTGGACTTTGCAAACTTCAGTCCGTCAGGCTCCACGACAGTCAGTGTCTTGCGGCCAATGACCTCGCCGCCGGACACGAGCTGTATCTCAACGCTGCCGTTTTTGACAGAGGTGAACACGCCGTCGGCCGTTATAGTGCCGATGCTCTCATCGGCGGAGACCCAGCTTATATCCGCCGGCAGCTCCGCTGTACCGCCGGTGGCGCTGACGCCGGAAGCGGTGAGGTGCACGGACGCACCCTTTGTGAGATAATCGTAATCTGCGGTAATGAGCGCGTGGTCAAACTCCGTAGACATCGGGGTCGCGGAGACTATCATCAGCGAAGAGCTGACGGAGCGCTCATAGCCGTCGGAGGGACGGTTCACAACACTCAGAGTATTGCTGCCCTCCTGCTTTGCGACGAAGGTAGTGGATCCGCCGCCGTCAAGATTTATTGCGGTGACGCAGCCCGCATCGAGCATTATCTGTGCCAGCTCCTCGGCACTGCCGCCGGCAGAGAACGGCTCCTGGCGGCCGTCAAGCACCATGAGGACGACCTTGCCCTCGGCTGTGATGCCGACGCAGGTGCGGGAATGTCTGCTGTTATAGTAGTCTGCGGAGCTGTCTACGACGGATTTTCCGCCGCGGACGAGGAACACGCTGCCGCCTACAGCCTCCTGTATCTGCTCCTTGTACGACGCATACTCGCCGGCGCCGCCGATGATCGCGGAGCCGTCCTTAAGTATTGCAAAGAACGTGCTGTTTCCGCCGCCGTGATACTCTACGCCCTCCATGACGAGCGCGCCTGACGGCTCGCCGGTGGTCATGTTGTAGAAGTCTGCATTCACGCCGACGACGGCGTTATAATTTTCTATATAATACTCGGCATCATCAGGGTCGGAATGACGAGTCTGCGCGGCCGCCATCTGGTCGGACACGCGGGACATCGCCCAGCCCTGCGAGGGGTCGTTGGCATGGTAGTTTGCGAATATCTGCACGTCGCTGCGGGATATGTCCGCAGTGGCTATGTAATAGACTATCTGCTTGTCGTCTCTGGTCAGCGCATAGTTTATGGTCTGCGTCACACCGGGGACGATAGTGGTAGTGTCGGAGGAAAACACTGAGTAGTACGGGTTCTCGGGCTCCGGAGTGGGGGTAGGATCGGGGTCGACCGGGTCGACCTCGACCAGCATATCCTTGCCGTTTTCATAGCACCAGTCTGCAAAGACATAGCAGCACGCGGTGCGGAGCAGCTGTATATTCTCAAGCTCCGAAAGGCTGCGTGACGCTTCGAGTGCCAGTGCAAGGCTGTTCCCGCAGTAACATTCAGCTATTGCAGTGCGAACCTTCTCACGCGTAGTGCTGCCGGGGAAACGGTTATTCACGAAGAATGCCGCACGGCTCGCGTCGGTAAGACCTGCGGTGAAGTAGTTCGCAAAAATTCCGCTTAGGCTGCCGCCGTTCTGCTTGAGCGTCTTGTATATATAGTAGGCATCAAGGTCGCCGCGCAGATCAAGCTCACCGAAGGTGTGCTGCGTATCATCGTCAACGCCGAAATATTTCGTCCGTATCTCGCTGACAGCGGCCTCAAGCTCCACTGCGGACACGCCGTTATTATAGGAGTACTCTATAAGGTCGCATATGTCGCCTGCCCAGCCGCCGAAGTCGGCAGTACCCTCGTTATTTTTATAGTAGGCGATGTTGAGCGTCGCGAACATATGGCGAAAATCCACCGTCTGCCCGTTGGGAATGGTGAAATCGTTAAGTGTTCTCAGCGCCGCCGCACTCGTACCGTTGGCAGCATCCTGCTCCGCAACGTATGCGATGAACGCGCTGTTCGCTTCACCCGCCATGATCGCCCAGTTGCCGTCGTTGTATTTCTCAACGCCAGTGCGGATGTAGTTTATCATCAGCAGTGCAGCGTCGGCATTGTTCTCGGCTGCATAGCCGTCGGCATAACCCTCAAGAACCTTGAGGCAAGCCATAAAACTCTCAAAATCCGAGATCTCGGTGAGCGCAGCGGACTCTTCGTCCCCCTGCTCCGCATCTGCATCCGCCGCTTCAGCCGGTTCGGAGCCGGACTCGCCGATCACCGGTTCCACGACGACTTCTTCCGCCGCGGGCACCGCGTCATCTGCGGCAGGCTCGGCTTCATCCGCGAACGCGCTTACCGGCAGCAGTGCCGTGAGAAGCAGCGCTGCAGTGAGCAGCATCGACAGATATCTTTTGCCTGTTCGCTTTCCCATTAGAAATCCTCCCTGTCCTTTTACTTCAAATTATCTATAAGATAATTCAGATCCTCCTGCATTGCGTAGAAGCGGTTCTGCTCGCTCTCAGTAAGGCCAGAGCCGTCAGCAAGCCCTTCCACCTGAAGGTACACATCCGTCTGGCTGCCGCTGCCGTCGGTGAGCGTGCCGACATTCGTTCCCTCGTTGCCGCCGAGAAGCACCTTGAACAGCGTGTAGGTCTTGCCGCCGAGCGAAGTCTCAAACGTGACCGTGACAACGCCGCCGTTCTCTTCCTGACGTATATTCACATATTCCTTCCACTGATCGGGGTAGTGCAGGTCGCCGTACTTGGTGCTTATCACGGTGTCCTCCGGTATCTCTGCCGTGCCGCCGTTTGTACTGTCCGGCTTATTCTCATTCCCGCACCCCGCCATGACCATGCACATCAGCACACAGCACAGCAAAACAGGCAGGAATCTTTTGATCCTTTTTTTCATTTGCCTTTCCTCCCAAGATGTTTATTCTCGAATGTTTTATTTTCCTTCAAATCATTCACATAGCCGGAGTATGACCGTTCCGTGTCAACCACGAGATAACGGTGGTGACTCTCTCTCTTCGATGCGGGCAGTTCCTGCTTATAGTCACTGTATTTTTGACGCAGGTATGCATCAGGATCTGCCGGGAGTCTGACCGTCAGTCCTTCAAATTTTCCGACAGAACCGGCTCCATATATGTCTTTGGCATGATATTCAAGTTTTCCCTGCCAATTTCCGTGATTTGCGATAATATCAGATTTTTCTATTGGCCATGCGGATATACATCCGGTATATGCCGCCGCAATTTTTGCCGTGCTGCAGCCGAGGCCACTGCTGCGGAGCGGCTTGATCAATGCTTCTTTCCATTTTTCCGGTCGGATGCATGGTATCGACAGCAGCCGGGCATATACCGTCTTTCTCAGTTCAAGGAGAACCTGCTGCATTTTCTTAGTCGGATAACCATCAAGCGGGAAGATATCAATGCATATTCCATGGTTGATGTGCAGCGAGGCCACGCTTTCTTCGACACACATCGTCGACGAATCCCGCAGTTTGCTGTATATAGCCGGGAATTCCGGGTCTGTATGGTAATTCTGCAGGAAAAGCGGCTCTGGCAGCATATCCGGAGCTTTTTTGCAGAATATCTCGTAATCTTCGCGGCTCAATGCAACGTCAATGTCATCGTCCCATGGTATAAAGCCCTCGTATTTTACAGCTCCCAAGGCGCTCCCGCAGACTAGGTAATATTTCAGTTCAAGCTGATCGCATATTCTTATAAACGTCTCAAGCAAAGGGAGTATCTTTTTCTGCAAATCGTTCACTGCGCAGACTCCTTATCTTAGCTCCTACCATTCCGTCCATCACACACACAGCGAGGAAGAAATTGAGCGTACCCTCCCAAATCGGCTCAACAAAGCAGTTTGCGTATGCCCCCATATACAGGAACAGCAGCAGATAGCGCAGCCCGGGAATGACATCGGTATTTCTCCATATCTCAAGTACACTCCTGAAATTTTTTACCGAATATATAAGCAGCAGCGCAAACGGGATTATTCCGGATACACGTCCTACATCTAACCACATATTGTGTCTGTACGGCTGTGCCGCTCTGCAGCCCAGCGGATACTGAACAAGCTCGCGCAGTCCTGTCCAAAAGCCCTGGAACCTGAATGCATCCGCATTTGCCAGTGATGCCCTGCGCGTGTATCTGGCAGCAAGGTTGGTGCCGGAAATATAGTCCTTTACTGAAAAAATATTCAGCCAATACATAAGCAGCAGCACCCCTGCGGACAGTATTATAACTGCCAGGCACTTCAGCATTCCAGCGATCCCCTGCTTAACATATGCAAGGTATAAAACGGCAAGCAGAGTGACTACCAGAAAAACAGCAAACTGCGTCCTAGTCCCAAGCATGAACATATACTGAAAGGACAATGTGAGAAGTATCAGAAAAAATATCTTTACAGTCAGTCTTTTTTCGAATTTAACGGTATATACCGCGGAAGACACAAGCAACGTATTGAGTGAACCCGAACCCGTTGCCGCACGGTAAGACCTCGTCCAGAAATCTATGAGCCGATAACGGTTATTACCGATGTTTACGACCATATTCAGCGAAGCATAGATTCCAAAGCCCGCCGTCAGCGCAAGCATCCCGTCTCTTATTTGCTCATCTGTGTGTTCTTCCGCCGCAAGCCAGCCTATTGCATACGCCACAGCAGGCAATATTCCGTAGTGGTATAAGGCCGGGATCTTTCTCATCCCGATCGCCACATAGCTTATTCCCGCTCCGAATAGGAGCCAGAAGCACGGCGAATATAGGAAATTGAAGTAGCATGGCCTCCCTGACAGTCGCGGCACAAGCAGGGCAAAGAACAGAAACACCACGGGGTATATATAACCCCAGTTTACCGCACCTACAGTAAGCAGCAGCAATGGCATGACCGTCATTTTCGCTCACACTCCCTGTCTGCCGTCAGCCCCATGAATGTCATAACCCGGCGCATCTGATTTTGTCTGCTCTTATATGTTAGGACAAAACTCCGTCCTTTCTCTCCGATCCGTGTAAGTTCAGCAGCGGACATGCTTTTCAGTCTGTGGATCGTATCACTTATGGCAGCAGCGCTCTCTTCTGGGATATAGGTCAAAAACTCATCATATTCGCTTGGTACGCCCGCCAGTCTGAACATCATCACTGGCCTGCCTGCAGCCATATACTCCATAGTTTTCGATGGAAAGCTGTACTTTGTATATTCACCCTCGCTCGTACGCGGATTTACCAGAACCGAAGCTCGCTTCTGCATCCTGAGCGTTTCCTCGTGCGGCATGAAGCCGAAGAACCTGACCCGAGGATCATGTTTAGCATATTGTCGGATCTCCTGCTCCATCTCGCCGGAACCACATAGCCATAGCTCTATATCCGGGTCTTCAAGCTGCCGCATCGCCTCAAGCAGCAGGCCAAGTCCATATCTCCGGTTGAGCCGACCGGTGTACAGCAGTGAAAACGTTTCGCCCTCCGCGGCAGACTCATTATTATCCATATCTCCGCATATGCCTTCCATAACCATATACGGTCTGTCACCTACCCGGAGAGGCTCTTTCATTTGTTCGGTGAGAAGAACAAATCTGTCAACCCGCACCATGAACCGATATACCAGTCTGCAATGGAGCTTACGCAATAAGCTCCTGAACCTTGAGACCGCATGCATATCGTAAAACTCCGGTATGTCCGTAATAACGGCGGTGACCTGCTTATTCTTTTCGATGCCATTCACTGCCCACAGTGCGGGAAGGTATGCCGTAAAAATAAGAATATTTTCTTCAGCGTCATGTTTACGCAGCAACGCTCTTATCTTCAGCATACGCTGTATCTGCTTAATGACCGGGAGATTGACGCAGCCCACCTCGTGTCCCGCGACGCCGCCATACTCCCAATTCCCGCTCCCGAGCAAAAGTCTGCGGTAATTACGCGGCCAGGTACCTACCGGCAGTGCATTTATGACGGTGACAGATTCATCTGAACAATCAGTGATGCCTTTTATCATGTTCCACTGAAAACTGTTGCCTGCGTTAGACACGCCCTTTTTTGATGCGGATATTATTTCTTTTTCCCTATTTTCCGGGAAAAGCGTGCCTAAAATTATCATGCTTATATCTCCACCGGTTGGTACCCCGTGATGGCATATATTTGTCTCACGAGTCCCCCAATATCGTTTTCTTCAACTATATATCTGCCTCCGGCACTCTCCGGACTCCCGCCAACATTGTATGTAACGACCGGGGTCCCGCAGGCGCGGGCTTCTAGGTTAACTGTAGGATAATTGTCCTGATGCGTCGGATTCACAAAAACATCCGCCGCGCTGTATATTTCGGCAAGCGCTGCTGCGCTGTCTGTGTGCTGTATCGTAATGACTCCTTTGGGCATGCTCTTTGCCTGCTTCGCCGTCACACCTACAAGCACGACGGTGAACACGCTGTCCAGACTCTCGGCAAGCTTGAGAAAGTCCTGCAGTCCCTTATATTCGTCCCATACGCCTGCTACACCCAGAACTACATATTTGTCCCTCAGCCCAAAGCGTTCTCTGAAATTACTCGTAGTTGGCCTGAATATTTTGCTGTCCACCTTATTCGGAACGACCTTCACAGGATAGGCTTTCAGAAAGCTCTGCTTGACAAGGGTCGCCAGCCACTCTGACGGGACTATCAGCTGCATGTCGTTCACACCCGTAAAGATGCGCCGTTTATCAGCATAATTCCGTTTTGAAAAATCTAATCCAAGAGTCATGGGATATGTCTTAAGCTGCGGGCAGTGACAGCAGCCCATTCTCCAGCGGTCACATCTGGCAGCGGTAAAATGCGCACAGTGTCCGGTAAACGACCAGCAGTCATGCAGTGTCCATAACACTTTTACATTCGGATGAGCCTTGAGCCACCCAAACAGGATGCCTATATTCAAATAATATCCATGCAGATTATGGAGCCATATCACATCGGGATCAAACTCTTCAATATCCTTCAAAAAGCGTCTGGTCGCAACATATGAGCAATACCCATGCATATCGAACAGGCGTGTCATCACAGCATGAAACCGGACATCCGCCTTGTTTCCTATGGGTATCAGCCTTGTTTCCCCGTCGTCCGCACATTCTCTTCCATATGCAGCAGCACATGTGTGTCCTTCTTGCCTCAACCGGCTGCACTCGTCCTTGATGATTCTGCCGGTGCTGCCAACTCCGAACACAGAATTGATAAACAAATATTTCACAGTGCCGCCCCCTGCGGTACTTCGTCAAGCACCCGCGCAGCAAGCTCCCTATACCTTTCGAGTCCTATATTCTTTTCATAATTCTCACTATAAAGCGTTTCCGCCCGGGCAGACATTTCTCTGCGCAGAGCCTCGTTTTCATATAGTTTCATAATATTATCCGCAAGTCCGCCGCCATCCCCTGCCTGCGAGACATACCCAATACCGACCTGCACTATTTCTTCAGCCAAATATGAGTCCTCCTCGGCTACTGCAAGCACAGGCAGTCCACCACGGAGATAACTGTAATATTTACTCGGCGCACACATACCATTCAGCCCTCTTCCAAGGCTGACTATTCCGCAGGAACTTACAGCAACAGCATCTGCGAACTGCTGCCCGGTCATAAAACCATGTACCTGCACATTTTTCAGGCGTTCAGCCGCCGCAGAGACCTCCGGTATCTTTCCGCCGTGGCCTATGATCAGAAATTTTATATTCGCTTTATCCCCAAGCTGTTCCATCGCCTGGATCAGAGCCGTTTCATCCTGACATACTCCAATATTTCCGAAATATGAAACGACGAAATCCCTTTCAGAAAATCCGAACTCTCTGCGTGCTTCACCCTTATCGCCGCGTTCCGTTTCATGCGCCCAATTTGGAAGCGTAAATACCTTGTCGGCGTCCAGCCCGCATCTGTTCCTTATCAGGAAACTGCGCATCTCGTCCGTCAGTGCAACAGTGGCAGCGCAGCGTTTGAACAGGCTTCGGTTTATACGCCTCATCAATGCCGCTGCCGGGCTGTGCTCGTTAAGCGCACCGGACGCATAGGCAATTTCCGGGTAGACATCATAAGAAATAAATACTATCTTCGTCCCGTACAGAACATTCGCCAGAACTGCCGCCATCGGAAGTATAGGCGGATTGGAATAGACGATGACCGCTCGATACTTTTTCAGTTCCGAAACATTTGCCAAAACAGATGCCGTAAATGAAAAGTAATTAAACAGTCTGCCTATCTTAGTTCCTCGGCTCGGCTGAAAATATTTCAGCCGCCGGATATTAACACCGTCCACGATTTCCGTGTGTACGATTTTCTTGTCTGAAGCATACTCCTTCGGCCAACCGCACAGCGCGCCTATTGAGTATCCATGATGTGCCAAATACTTCGCCGTATCAAACGGCAGCGTCGCAGACGAATTGTGCTCCGGATAAAAGAACTGGCAGAGGAACAATATGTCTTTTTTCATACTTGCCTTTTGCTTTCGTACAATAAGTTGATCATACCGGAATCACCGGGAACCATCACGCGAAAAAAGTATGCCAACAGTCTCAAATATACATTTCAGATCAAGCCACACGGAGCGGCGTTCTATGTATTCCATGTCGTAGACGATCTTCTCCTCCGGCAGGAGATTATAGCCGCCGTTGACCTGAGCGTAGCCGGTCAGACCGGGCGTTACGGCGAGGCGGTTTGAAAAGCCGGGAATATATTTTTCAAACTCGTTATAAAAATGCTCCCGTTCCGGACGCGGGCCGACGAAGCTCATCTCCCCGCGAAGGATATTCAGAAGCTGCGGCAGCTCGTCCAGCCGCGTGCGGCGCAGGACGTAGCCCACTCTCGTGCAGCGCGGGTCGCACTCTTCCGCCCATTGCGGGCCGTTGGCCTCGGCGTCGAGCCGCATCGAACGGAACTTATATATCATGAATGGCTTGCCGTTCTTGCCGAGCCGCTCCTGACTGTATATCGGGTCACCCGGAGAGTCGATCACTATCACAAGCGCAATGATAAGCATCGGGATGAGCAGAATAATAATGCCGAGAACAGAACCCACTATGTCGAAGGCTCTCTTGACAGCAAGATACAGCTTCTTCTGCCGAAGCTCAGGCTTTTCAATTTGTATCGCCGCCTGCGCCGGCATGTCCTCTGCCAGCACATAGGACGATGTCGGAGCCGCCATATTTCCTCACATCCCCATACTTCTCAAATTTTAACTTTTGGAAATTAAAATCGTTCAGGATCTGGCATTTCAGCCAGATTTTTAAATATTTTTCGTAGAGTTTGCCCCTCTGCGGGAATAAAAACACACAATATCGTTATGTATTATAGCATGTTGCACATATAATTGCAATTCTTTTACCATGAAAAATAAGTAAAAAACGTATTTTTTTGCCATCGTTATGTAAATATTTGCATTATTTTTAACTTTCTGCGCAGTCAGAACGGCAGTCATCGGGTTTAAAATGCAGGGGTACTTACTTCATCAAGGGGGCTCCACAAAATGTCAAAAGGTGAGAATATTTTCAAGCGCAAGGACGGTCGGTGGGAGGCGCGGTATGTCAAAGGCCGCGACCCGTCCGACAAGATCAGGCACGGATACTGCTACGGCAAGACCTACAAAGAAGCCAAAGAGAAGGCCGAAAAATGCAAAGCGGCGCTGCTGAACGGTACGCCGCTGCCAGCTTCCGGTGCCGGGATACTGTTCTCGGTCTGCTGCAGTGAGTGGCTGCGCATCCGGAAGAGCCGGGTAAAGGAGTCAACATATGTCAAATACGCCGCGGCGATCGACAAGCATATCATGCCTCGTCTGGGAAGCTGCCGTCTATGTTCATTTACGACGGAGCTGGCGGACGATTTTACCGGCAAGCTGCGATTCGACGGGCTTGCGCCGAAAACAGTACGCGATATTCTGTCTGTGCTACACAGTATTCTGAAATTCGTGGATGCAAAATATCCGCACATGCTGCCGCCGCTGGAGATAAACTACCCAAAGTCGGCACGGAAGGAGATTCGCGTTCTGTCTCGAGACGAGCAGGAGCGCTTTGCCGCCTACCTGCTCGAGGACATCGACACATGCAAGTTCGGCGTACTGCTTGCGCTGCTCACCGGCATGCGCATCGGCGAGCTGTGCGCTCTGCGCTGGGAATCTATCCCCGTACAGGATGGGACGGTCCGAATAGCGGAAACTATGCAGCGGCTGCGCGATATTTCCGCCGACGGAGGCCCAAGAACGCGCATCGTTATCGGCCAGCCGAAAAGCGGGACCTCGGCGCGGACTATACCGCTGACCGATCACGCCGTCGACCTGTGCCGTCGGATGCGGTCTGAAAACCCGGCAGCATATGTCCTGACCGGCACTGAGCGCTATATGGAGCCGCGGACTCTGCAATACCGTTTGGCAAAGTACACACGGGACTGTGCACTCGACGGCGTACATTTTCACACCCTGCGCCATACATTCGCGACACGTGCCGTTGAGGTCGGCTTCGAGATAAAATCACTGTCCGAAATACTCGGCCACGCCGCTGTGACTATAACGCTCGACCGGTATGTACATTCATCGCTTGCGCTGAAGCGCGATAACATGAAGAAGCTGAACGCCGTCGGTATGTGAGCAGTCATGAATTGGTGTCCGAAACGGTAAGAAACGCGAAAAAAGCCCTGTATATCAGGGCCTTTTTCATATATTCCCGCAGAGGGGCAAACTCTACGAAAAATGACCCGGACACGCGGCACAGCGTGTCCGGGTCATTATTATGCCCGCTGACAGAAGTTTTAAAACAACGCAGAAGCTCCGGCAGCCGAACGGCTGTCGGAGCTTCTGTCTTTCAATTCATATTATCAGCAGAGCTGGCTGCCGGCGGGGACGGAATCGTCAAGCATCAGAAGATGCAGCTCCTCCTGCCCGTTCACCTCACGGACAGCGGAGAGCAGCATGCCGTTTGACATCTGCCCCATCATCTTTCTCGGAGGCAGGTTGAGAATGGCGACGACGGTCTTGCCGACGAGCGTTTCCGGCTCGTAGAATTTATGGATGCCGGAAAGTATCTGCCTCGGCGTACCGCTGCCGTCGTCAAGCGTGAACCTCAGCAGCTTATCAGACTTTTTGACGGCCTCGCATGAGAGCACCTTGCATACACGCATGTCGCACTTGGCAAACTCGTCGATCGTTACGTCAGGCAGGACGGGAGGGCACTTGACCTCTGGCTGCCTCTTCTCGGCGTGCAGCTTTTCAAGCTCTTCAAGCGCCTTTGCCATATCGATTCGGGGGAACAGCGTCTCTCCCTTGTGAACGCTGACGTTCTCGGGCAGCGCACCGTAAACGCATACCTTGTCCCACGCGGTGCTGGTCTCATCCGCACCGATCTGCGCGAACGCCTTCTCGCAGCTTGCGGGGATGAAGGGCTTGAGCATGATAAGGGACACCCGCAGCGCCTCGAGCAGATTATACATAACGCCCGCAAGCCTTGCGCGCTTGCTTTCGTCGCGGGCAAGCACCCACGGTGCGCTTTCGTCGATGTACTTATTCGCACGCTGGATGAGCTTGAACACCTCTTCAAGCGCGAGATGGAGCTGGAACGAATCCATCTGGGCAGCGTACTTCTCGCCGGTAGTCTTTATCATGGAAACGAGCTCGTCGTCCATCGGTTCGGACTCGCGCTCGGCCGGCAGGGTGCCGCCGAAGTACTTCTCAACCATCGCAGTGGTGCGTGAGACGAGATTGCCTAGGTCGTTTGCAAGGTCGGTATTGATGGTGCTGATGAGCAGCTCATTGGAGAAATTGCCGTCGGAGCCGAAGGGGAAGGTGCGCAGCAGGAAGAAGCGCAGAGCGTCTACGCCGAACATATCCGCCAGCAAATAGGGATCTACGACATTGCCCTTGGATTTACTCATTTTGCCGCCGTCGATGACGAGCCAGCCGTGGCCGTAGACCTTCTTCGGCAGCGGCATCTCCATGCTCATGAGCATGGCGGGCCATATTATCGAGTGGAAACGGACTATCTCCTTGCCGACGATATGGACGTCGGCCGGCC
>CAKTNU010000025.1 GCA_934589325.1 uncultured Oscillospiraceae bacterium
CGATATAACCGTAGTGTATTGCGATGCGAACCGCATCGCCGAAAGCGTCGGCAATCCGAAGGGCGCAAATGTCGCCATCCTCGGTGCGATGCTGGAGAAGGAGCCTATCGTTGATCTCGATAAGATGACGGAAGCTATCCGCATCGAGCTCGGCGAGCGTAAGGCCCGCTTCCTCGAAGGCAATAAGAAAGCTCTCATCGCCGGCATGGAGGCCGCAAGAGAGCAGTAAAAAATCAAAAAAAGCCAAGCGGCATATCCGCTTGGCTTTTTTTGTTATAGAGGGCGCTGCCGACAAGCAGGAGAAGTCAGAAAAAGCTTTTCAGCTTGCAGAAGCCCAGACGCATCGGCTGTCAGCCAACAAAACCGATGTTCATCTCCGGGCAATTCATCGCAATACATTCCAGTGCTGCGTCAAATGCCTTTTCGTCCTCGCCGAGAACATCTGCGATCTCCTTTCCGCCGCGGACAAAGACCATACGAAAGTATTGGAACGTCGATTTTCCGCAGCAGAGTTTGCCGTTCACCTCATGTATCCGTATGAATACCCGGTCAAAATCACGATATGCCAGAAAACGCAGCTTGAACCCGTCGCGGAAAAATACGCCCGACTTTCCGACGCGGAGCTTATCGAATTTCTCCGCCGCAGCATATTCCTCGGATGTGACGGTATCATCAATGGCGCCGTCGACCCCGTAAAAACGCTTTTCGCCCAAAGAAAGCACTCCTTTTCATAATATTTTGCCAAGTATAGCGGTTCCGTCTTTTCTATATAATAATAGAAAAACGGAGGCCGCACAAATGAAAAAATATCTGACTGCCGCGCTGACGCTGATCGCGGCCATTGCTCTGCTCCTTACCGGGATGTATGTCTATTCCCGCCCGGAGAATGAGCCGACGGAGCCCACTGCCGTCAAGAATATCACCGTAGAGTCCGTAACGCTCGAGAATCGGCGCGGCGGAAGCTGCTATGTCCTGCGTGACACGGCGGGGACCGAATATGTCTTCTCCCGTCTGCCCGACTCGATGCGCGGCCGCGATATCTCCGGCCGCATCGCCGAGGTGCGCTATGCACCGGTGGACGGTGTAAAGCGGCTGCGCGAGCTTAGCGTCAACGGCGAGACGCTGTTCAGCGAATCGGCAACTCAGAGCCCTGCCATGGCGCATGTCCTCGGCGCCGTGATAATCACCGGTGGCTTTCTGCTCCTCTGGCTGTTCGTAAATATCGTCACCCGGCCGAAAAACCGCAGAGATCAGGCGTAAAAACTCACTTTTTCCGTGCTTTCCCGTCATCTTCGGGAGAGGCCATGTCCAACAGTGCAAGCGCGGTGGATTGCCCCGCCCGGGCGCGAAGTGCCGCGTAGATCACCGCGTCGCACAGCTCCTGCTCCGCAAAGCACTGATCCCCGGCTGCGGCGCAGCTGGCCTGACGGTACAGCTCGCAGAAACGATCGTAAAATGCCTGCTCATCTCCGCCCTGTGCGGCGGCGAAAAGCCGCTGTATCGCCGCGATGGGCAGCACCGGCTTCAGCACGCACAGCAGCAGAAGATAGGCCACGTGCCGCCGGGAATAGCGCTTCCCCTGCGGCGCAGGGATTATCTTGACCTTTACATAGTTATTTATCATCGAGGCCGTCAGCTTGCTGTCGGCAGCATTCGGCATACCGTCGAGATACCGCCCGGTCAGCGAAAGCACCTGATCCATATACAGCTCAAAATCCGGCAGCTCATCCCAGGAGGGGAGCCGGTGCTCCAAAAGCTGCCTGCTGACGGCGGTTTTTATCTTTGCTTCGTCCATAGAAATCACCTCATATTGTTAAGATAGCATATAGTTTCCGAAAACACAATCTTATTTTTCAAAAAGACTTGACATATTATCAAAACTATGTAATATAGTATTTAATACTAGATTACATAGAGGAAAGGTCAAAGTGACATGGAAAAGATAATTATATTCGGCGACTCGATAATGCGCGGCGTCCTGCTGGACGAGGGTAAATACATATGCCCCAGCGAGGAGCGCCATGCCCGTGAGGAGACGACCGGACTGGAGATAGAAAACTGCTGTAAGTTCGGTGCGACTATAGAGAAAGCGCAGACCATAATAAACCGCCGCATCGCCAAGGGCGGACTGCCGGAGCGCTGCATCGTGGAGTTCGGCGGAAATGACAGCGATTTTGACTGGGCGGCCGTAGCGGAGGCACCGTATGGGGAGCATCGATGCAAGACCATGCCGGAGGAGTTTGTGCAGAAATATTCGGAGATAATCGCCGCCCTCCGCGCCGCGGGCTGTGAGCCTATGCTCGCTACGCTGCCGCCGCTGTGTGCGGAGAGGTACCTCGACTGGTTCTGCCGGGACGGAGTGGATAAAAGCGCTGTGCTTACATGGCTGGGCGATACCAACGCCATATATCGCTGGCAGGAATATTACAGCCATCTGGTCGAGCAGACTGCGGCAAAGAACGGCTGCGACGTACTTCCGGTGCGCGAGGCGTTTCTTGCCAAGCCGCAGAAGCTGGGTGACAGGATGTGCGCAGACGGCATACATCCTAACCGCCGCGGTCAGGATCTGATATACGAGACGATACGCAGAAAATTTGGGGCTTGAAATTACGGCAGGCTCAGGTATAATTTAAGGCAGTGCCGCACTGTGCGGCGCTGCCTTAATGACTACAACCGAGAGGAGAAACGCATGGACAAACTGAACATCTGCCTCATAAACGACTCTTTCCCGCCTGCCATTGATGGCGTGGCAAATGCAGTCACAAATTATGCTAAAATAATTCAAAGCGAGCTCGGCCGCGCCGCAGTGGTAACACCGTTTTATCCGGATGCAGACGACTCGGTTTTCGATTTTCCCGTCCTGCGCTATCCTAGCGTGGATATGACAAAGCTGGTCGGCTACAGGGCAGGTCTGCCGTTTTCGGCAGAGCTTATGGATACGCTGGAAAAGCAGAGCTTCGACATCATCCACAGCCATTGCCCAATAACCTCCCTGCTGCTTGCCCGTGCTCTGCGCGACAGGATAAATGTGCCTCTGGTGTTCACCTACCACACCAAGTTCGATATCGACATCGCAAACGCGATAAAGAGCCGTATTCTGCAGGAAGAGGCGGCGAGGATACTCGCGAAGAACATATCCGCCTGCGATGAGGTCTGGACGGTCAGCCGCGGAGCGGGGGAGAACCTGCACAAGCTCGGCTACGAGGGCGACTATATCATCATGCCGAACGGCGTCGATTTCCCGCGTGGCCGTGTGAATGATGCGCTCATCGCCGAGGTCACGGCGGGGTATGAGCTGCCGGACGGTGTGCCGCTGTTCCTGTTCGTCGGGCGTATGATGTGGTACAAGGGCATAAGGATAATCCTTGACGCGCTGAAAAAGCTGCGCGAGGCAGGGCGCGAGTTCCGCATGGTATTCGTCGGCGGCGGCAACGACAGAGACGAGATAATCGCTTACTGCGGCAGTCTCGGCCTGAATGATCGGGTGTTCTTCGTCGCACCGATACATGACAGGAACACGATACGCGCATGGTACTGCCGTGCCGACCTGTTCCTGTTCCCCTCGACCTTTGACACCAACGGCCTCGTTGTACGCGAGGCGGCGGCCTGCGGACTGGCAAGCGTGCTTGTTGCGGGCAGCTGTGCGGCCGAGGACGTGACTGACGGTGTGAACGGATTCCTGATAGAGGAAAACGCCGATTCGATGGCCGCGATGTTGGAAAAGCTCTGCGCGAACGTCGGCGTGATGCACGAGGTCGGCGAAAATGCCCTGCGAGACATTTATATGTCCTGGGAGGATGCGGTACACCGTGCCTACGAGCGCTATGCGGTCGTGATAGACAACTATAAGAGCGGGCGCTGCCGTCCGAAGGAGCAGCTCTCGGATGATTTCATACACGCGGTGGCGAAGAATATGGACGCAGCCAACCGCAGCCGTCAGATGCTGCTGAACCTGCGGGATGAGGTAATATCCGGGCTTGAGGAGGACAGGCAGCAGATAAAGACAAAGTGGGACGAGTTCACACAGTATATGGACCGGTTCCTGTGATATTCATCCAGCGGCAAGCACAACCAAGCACAACATTTAAATGCTTCGCCGGACTGATTTTCAGGCAAAAAAACTCTCCCGTATGCAATACGGGAGAGTTTCTGCTGAAAAACTATTACTTCACGGTGATGGTGATCGGGGTGGAGTAGATAGCGTAGTCGGTGCTGCCGAGGGAAGAGAGATCCCAGCCGTTGATGTCGAGGGTGTTGTCAAGGCGAACCATGACAACGGCCTCACCAGCCTCAGTAGCAACGATGTTGCCGTTCTCGTCAAGAGACACGGGCACACCGCTGATGCTGACGAGAGACAGCTTGCAGCCGCTCAGAACCTCGTCATTCTGCGCAAGGACAGTGCAGACGAATGCATCACCGTTGGAAACGGTCATGTCTTCGGCAACAACGCGGACAGGCAGATTGGTTGCCCAAGTGCTGAAGTTGGTGGTCATGGAGTAAGTGCCGCCGAACAGGTAGTCCTGTGCGAACATCTCTTCGGTGTTGTAGGTCCAGGCCCAGGAGGTCAGACCGCGATGACGGGCTGCGAAGATGACATTTCTGAACATCATGGCGTTGTAGTCATTGCAGGTGCTGTTGTAGGGCTGGAGGTAGCTGTAGAGCTGGCCAACTGCGGCGCCGATACCCTGCTCTTCTTCAACAGCGTTCAGGTCACCCCAGTAGTACTCACCGCAGCCGAGGTAACCAAGAGACATCTCGGGCCACTCCTCGGCCATGCGAGCCATAACGTCATGTGCCTCGTCCTTAGAGCCGTCGCCCCAGTGACTGACGCCGTCATTGAAGGTGATAACGCAGACGCGATCGGTCATGCCAAGCTCCTCAATGAGAGCCTTGAACGGAGTTACGATGTCGGGGTTGTAGGACTTGATCTCGATGAACTGAGTAATATCCTCATCGCCGAGAGCTTCGAGGTACTCACGAAGGGTGGGGATATGATCCTCGTTGGGATCGTAGTTGATGACGGTGTTCTCGCGGCGCTCGGTGGTACGGTTGGTGTTGTTTGCGTTGAGAACGGAGTTCGGGGCGTCTTCCTTGGAAGCGTCGGTCATGTCGTAAGGCATGGCCTGCAGCTCTGCGATGGTCAGATCCTCAACGTTTGTGACGTCGGGGCGGTTGAACAGACGCTTTGCGTCGTCGTCATGCAGGACGAACAGCTCGCCGTCGCTGCTCATGGAGATGTCGCACTCGATGACGTTTGCACCGGCGTTGATGGCAGCGCGCTCGGAGCGGATGGTGTTCTCAACGTACTCGCTGGGCAGGCCGCGGTGACCGGTGATGAACACGTGGCGAACGAGAGTGGTGACATCGTTGAAGGAGCTGATGGCTTCGGCGACGGCTGCGTAATCCTCGCAGACGATACCGTTGATGCCGTTGGTGATCTGGGTGTAGATCGCAGTGGGATCAGCGGAGGTCTCTGCCCAGACGGTGAGGAGCATGCCGCGCATGTAGTCAACAGCGTCGAGGGTAGCTATCTCTTCGGGGATGATGGCGATCTTCGCGTGGGAAGCGTTGGTGTTCTGGATAACGGTCAGCAGGTCGCTGCGCTCGGTGCTGAGCTTGGCTTCACGCCAGTCAATGATACCGAGAACGCCGACGTTTGCATCGCAGATGTCCTTAACGTACTGAGTGTGCTCGTAGTCGGCAACAACGAAGGTGTCGGCCAGAGAGTACTCGGCAGCGAAGGCGTTGACTGCGGCGGCGGTAGCATCGTCACGGATGTACAGTGCAGGCAGGGTGGTCGGCTTGACGGAGGCGAGGTACTCGGCGAGGTTCTCGGAGAGGACTTCACCGTCCAGCGTGGAGACCGTGAGGTTCTCGTCGACCGCAACGATCATGGTGTTGGGGCGGACGTCCTTTGCCGCGGTCTCGACGGCGCTTGCGTCGGCAGGCCATACGATGGTAGCGGAGTAGGTAATGCTGGTCTCGGGCTCATAGAGGTCGTCGGTCCACTTGGAGAGGACGGCGGCGGTCTCCTCGCTCACAACGGGAGCTTCGGATGCTTCGGGAGTTGCTTCAGCGGGAGCCTCGGTAGGATCAGCCGCAGGAGCAGCGCTGTTGCCGCAGGCGCACAGTGCGAACACCATGACGAGAGCGAGCAGAAGTGCAAGGGCTTTCTTCATTTGTTTTCTCCTTTTCTATTTCTGGACACAAGTATCAGATAACCTGATGCGTCTTATCAGATAATAAACTTTACGAAACCTTAACGCAAGCAGAAAATGCGATGGGCCTAAAATAACGGCGTTTTTGCCAAAATTCCAGTTTCTGATTTGAGAATTTGCCACAAATATTCTGGATATATATGTAATTAAATTAGATTATCTGGGATTGCGCACAAATGTGCTTTTTTTCACAGACATTTACTCCCTATAACATCGGCATATTGCACAAAGGATAAACCACGTTTTTGTAAAAATGGAAGACAATAGTCAGACCGCAGGAAGTATGCGCGCAGACCGCATTGGAGGGATTTTGTATGAAGAACAGCGAGATAGGACACGGTTCTGCCGGAGCCGGGAGAAAAATAGAGGTCGCCGCAATAGGGGAGCTGCTGATAGATTTTGCGCAGGAGAGCGAGAATGCAATGGGCTACCCTGTTATGGCAGCGCATCCCGGCGGCGCTCCGTGCAATTTCCTCGCCGCGCTCGCGGCGCTTGGAGTAAAAACGGCGTTCATCGGCAAGGTCGGGGAGGATGATTTCGGCGCAATGCTGCGGCGGACGCTTGAGAGCATCGGTGTCGATACGCGGGGGCTGAAAGCCGACCCGGAGGTGTTCACGACACTGGCCTTCGTGCGCTTTGACGAGCGCCGTGACCGTTCGTTCAGCTTTGCGCGCAAGCCCGGCGCGGATATGCTGCTGCGCCCGGACGAGCTTGATCTGACGGTCATTGATGAGTGCCGCATGCTGCACTTCGGGACTCTGAGTCTCAGCGATGAGCCGTCGCGCTCGGCAACACGGGCCGCTGTGGAATACGCCCGTCATGCGGGCAAGCGCGTCAGCTTCGATCCGAACCTGCGCGAGCCTCTGTGGTCTTCGCGTGAAGCTGCGGCGGAGCAGATGCTGTGGGGGCTTAAGAATGCCGACGTTGTGAAGATCAGCGGCGAGGAGGCGGAATTTCTGTTCGGCGGCACGGCCGAGGAGTGCGCGGAGAGAATATTGGATGAATACGGCGTGAAGCTGGTGATGATAACACTTGGTGAGCGCGGCTGCTATGTAAAAAATCGCCGTGCGCAGTGCCGCGCCGCCGCGCCGCGCATGACTGCGGTCGATACCACCGGGGCCGGAGACATTTTCGGCGGCAGCGCGGCGTACTGCCTGCTGCGCGCCGGGAAGAAGCCGGAGGAATTGGATGAGGGGGAGCTGCTGGAGCTTGCGCGCTTTGCATGTGCAGCGGCGAGCCTCTCCGTCTGCCGTCCCGGTGGAATATCCAGCGTACCGACGCTTGAGGAGATACGAACGGCAAAAACGAAAGCCTGACCTATAACGGTCAGGCTTTTGATAACAAAGTCAGTTTATTCGGTTTTGGAGTTTTCGTCTCCGCAGAAGCGGGCTTCGTCGTTCGACCAGCCGTGGTCAAGCAGCCAGTAGGAAAATTCGCCTACCTCATCCTTGGCCTGACGCTCAAGCTTCAGCTTTGTCTCATATGCGCGCAGCTCGCCCACCGTGAATGGCAGCTCAAGCTCTGCCGCGATCGGCAGCAGCACAGCCTCTACCAGCGGCTCGCGCAGCTCCAGACTGCCGGGATAGTACTCCTCCGCCAGCCGGACTCTCTCGCGCAGCTCTTCATCCTCGTCGTACTGCGCAAAGAATTTTATGACGTTTTCCTTTGCCATATGATCAGATCAGGAACTTTTTGACGCTCTCGGGTGCGTTCTCGGGGTCGGCAGAGCAGCTGAGCACGAACTCAATGTTCTCCTGCTCGGCAAACTTGTCCAGCCATGCGATGAAAGCGGCAAATGCTTCCTCGGACTTGTCCTCGACGAGCTTGAAAAAGTTGTCTATATAAAAATGGGTTATATCGTAGTTGCCGGCGTGCATGCCGCTGATAAAGCCCTTGAAAAATTCGTAACTGCCGATGTCATATGCAGATGCGTCGATAAGACGAGCCTGATAGGGGATGTCGTAGGTGAGCTTACGCTCTTTTTCGATGCAGACAACGTCGCCGTCTCCGTTTGCGACCGCGCCGCGGACAAGCTCCACCAGCTTTTTGGTCTTGCCGGATCCTTTCAGACCCATGATGATCTTAACCAAGTTGATCACGCTCCATTTCTATTTGGTGTTTATACCATACCATTTTTATAGGTCTTATGCAATAGCAAAAAAATGAATCAGGCGTAAATTTTATTTCGGCGTGTCCGGGGCATAAAAAACGTCCTTGCGTTTCGGGCAGAATAATAGTAAAACTATATTATCGGCCGGCAGGAGCGGGCGTGCCAGACGGCGCGTCGTTCAGCCGCGGAAAACCGTGTATCAGCCGAGAAAAGCATGGAGGAGAGCCTATGAGCAGACAGGAAGCCCTGAACCAGTACACCGCCGCGCTCAAAGCCGGGCAGAGATACCGCAAGGAATGTCTCATTCAGGGGCGATACCCGTATCCGCAGGTGCTCGATGAGATCTTCGACGAGTCGATGGCTGCGGGCAGGGTCGAGCTCGGGACGATAAACATCCCGACCGAGTATATCGTCGGCACCAAGACCGGCGGCCGCCAGAGTGCGTTTGCCGCAAACTTCATGCCGCTGCTCGGCGAGGGGACGGAATTTGCACACAAGTGGGTGAGTCTCTGCGAGGCAAACCTGAGCGACGAGGGCATACGTGACCCGGTGCGCTGCTATGAGTATATGGGGCGTTTCTATGTGCAGGAGGGCAACAAGCGCGTCAGCGTTCTCAAGAGCTTCGGCGCACCAACGATTCCTGCCGTCGTCACTAGGATAATCCCCGCATGGTCGCAGGAGCCGGAGGTCAGGCTGTACTACGAGTTCATGAAGTTTTATCAGCTCAGCCGACTGTATATACTGTCGTTCAGCCGTCTGGGGTCATATGTAAAGCTGCAGGCCGCGCTCGGCTTTGATGCGGATCATGTCTGGACGGAGGCGGAACGGCGCAGCTTTTCCGCCGCGTACTATGCGTTCCGTGCGGCGCTTGAAAAGCGTGAGGGCGGCAGAAAGCCCGGTACGATAGGTGACGCGCTGCTGATATTCCTGCAGATATTCAGCTTTGACGAGCTGAAGGCCATGACGCAGACCGAGCTTGAACGCTCAATAGCCGCTATCTGGCCGGAGGTCGAGGTGCAGACCAAGCCCACGCCCATAGCGGTCAACACCGAGAGCACGGTCGAGAGCAAGGGTGTGCTTTCAAAGCTCGTGGACAGCATACTTCTGCCGAGCCATATCGACGCCGCGTTCATAAACGAGCTGCCGCCGGAGAAGAGCGCATGGATAATGTCGCACGAGAGGGGGCGCCTGTACCTTGAACAGCACATGCCGGAGAAGGTCACGACGCGGGTATATAACGTCGATGCCGGGCATGATGCGGACGCGCTGATGGACGCTGCCGCGGCAGACGGGGCGCAGGTTATATTTGCGACGACGCCGCGGCTCATTGCCGCCTGCCGCAAGGCCTCGGTGAAGCATCCGGGGATAAAGATATTGAACTGCTCCGTATCCATGCCCTTCCCGGGCGTGCGGACCTACTACAGCCGCGTCTATGAGGGCAAGTTCATATCCGGTGCCGTAGCCGGGGCGATGACCCGCACCGGCAAGGTCGGATATATTGCCAGCAGCCCTATATACGGTGTCCCGGCCGGGATAAACGCTTTTGCGCTTGGCGCGAAGCTGACGAATCCCGACGTCAGGATATGCCTGCGCTGGTCGAGCGTGTCTCCGGACCCGATAGGCGAGCTCAAGGCGCTGGGCGTGGATATGATATCTAACCGCGATATGCCGAGCCCGGAGCAGCCGCAGGATGAGTGGGGTCTGTGCCGCGTTGACGGCGGCGCGCTGATACCGATCGGTTCGCCGTTCTGGAACTGGGGCGAGATGTATGTGCACATTATAGAAAACATCCTCAGCGGAGGATGGGACGAGCTGAGCTACAAAAACAGTGGCAAGGCGGTCAACTATTGGTGGGGAATGAGCAGCGGCGTTATTGACATACGCTTGACGGAGAATATACCCGACAGCATGGCCGAGCTTGTGGACATTCTCAAGCGCGGCATCTCATCCGGCCTGATCATGCCGTTCCACCGCAAGATACGTGCCCAGAACGGCGAGCTTATAAACGACGGTACACGATGGCTGTCACCGGACGAGCTGCTGCACATGGACTGGCTGTGCGACTGTATAGAGGGCACGATACCAGGCTTCGACGAACTGCTGCCGATGGCGCAGTCGCTCGTGAGACTGCAGGGCGTGTACCGCGATTGGATAATTCCGGACAAGGGGGAGGTACAGATATGAAGCTGCTGCTGGTATCCGACCATGAGAACAGCTTTCTTTGGGATTACTATACGCCAGGCAGACTGGACGGCATTGACCTGATACTCTCCTGCGGTGACCTGAAGCCCGAATATCTGAGCTTCCTGGTAACGATGGGACGTGCGCCGGTGCTGTATGTCTGCGGCAATCACGACGGACGCTACGAAAAGACTCCGCCCGAGGGCTGCGACTGCATCGAGGACAAGCTGGTGACCTTCAAGGGGCTGCGCATCCTCGGCATGGGCGGCTGCCCGATGTACAACCGCGGGCCGCATCAATATACCGAGCGCCAGATGGAGCGCCGACTGCACAAGGTCGGCAGGCAGATATCCAGAGCTGGCGGGGTAGATATCCTGCTCAGCCATGCCCCCGCTGCCGGTTGGGGAGATGCGGACGACTTCGCGCACCGCGGCTTTGAGTGCTTCAACGATTTTATGGACAAGTACAGGCCGAGATACCATGTTCACGGCCATGTGCATATGAACTACGGCTCGAACATCCCTCGGACTCTCCAGCGCGGAGATACGACGGTTATAAACGCCTGGGACAAATATATATTGGAGATATGAAATGAAAACAGGAAAAATAGCGATAGTTACTGGCGGCAGCGGCGGTATCGGCCGCTGCACGGCGGCAGCTCTGCATGACGCGGGCTGCACGGTATATGAGCTGTCCCGCCGCGAAAAACCGGCGGAGGGGATAATACATATCACCGCCGACGTGACCGACGAGGCACAGGTGCGCGCCGCAGTAGATGAGGTCATAGCCCGGGAGGGGCGGATAGATATCCTGATAAACAACGCGGGCTTCGGAATATCCGGCGCGGCAGAGCTGACCGACACGCGGGATTCGCACGCCCAGCTTGAGCTGAACGTATTCGGCACGGATAATGTGACCCGCGCCGTACTGCCGCACATGCGTGCGCAGGGCGGCGGACGCATAGTGTGCATGAGCAGCATCGCGGGCATAGTGCCGATACCGTTCCAGCTCTGGTACTCGGTCAGCAAGGCGGCGATAATTGCCTATGTCCTCGCGCTGCAGAACGAAGTACGGCCGTTCAACATAAGCGTCTGCGCAATAATGCCCGGAGATATCGCGTCAGGCTTCACCGACGCAAGGAAAAAGTCCGAGGCGGGAGACGATGTGTACGCAGGCCGCATCGAGCGCTCCGTGGCTGTCATGGAGCACGACGAGCGTACGGGCATGAGCCCGGAGTTCGCGGGAAGATTCGTCGCGAGAGCCGCGCTGAAGAAGAGCTCGCGGCCGCTCATCGCGATGGGCGCGGCCTATAAGGGCGCGGCGGCGCTGGTGAAGCTGCTGCCGAGACGTACCTCGAATTGGCTGGTCGGAAAGATCTACGCAAAGTGAGATCAAGAGGCAAAAGAGCGGCCGGCTGCATGATCCCGGAGACCCTTTGACAAGCATACAAGCCCGGTCGGAAGCTTCCGACCGGGCTTGCTTTTATAAGTGCCGAATTTATTTGTTGAGGATCTCCATAAATTCCTCGCCGGTGATGGTCTCGCGGCTGTAGAGGAAGTCAGCCAGCTCGTCGAGCTTGGCGCGGTTCTCCTTGAGGATGCCGATAGCCTTCTCGTGCTGACGGGAGACAAGATCGACGACCAGAGCATCTATCTTTGCCTGAGTATCCGCAGAGCAGGCGAGGGATGTGTCGCCGCCGAGGTACTGATTGCTGACAGTCTCGAGCGCGACCATGTCGAAGTCCTTGCTCATGCCGTAGCGGGTCAGCATGGCGCGGGCGAGCTTCGTCGCCTGCTCGATATCGTTGGAGGCGCCGGTGGTGATGGAGCCGAACACGACCTCCTCTGCGGCGCGGCCGCCGGTGAGAGTGGCTATCTTGTTCTCCAGCTCCTCCTTGTTCATGAGGTAATGGTTGCCCTCTTCGACCTGCATCGTGTAGCCGAGCGCACCGGAGGTACGGGGGATTATGGTTATCTTCTGCACGGGGGCGGAATTGGTCTGCTTTGCGGCGACGAGCGCATGACCTATCTCGTGATATGCGACGATGCGCTTCTCGGCGTCGGTTAGGATCGCGTTCTTCTTCTGGTAGCCCGCGATGACGACCTCGATGCTCTCCTCAAGGTCGGACTGCGTGACGAACTTGCGCCCGTCGCGCACGGCGCGCAG
>CAKTNU010000026.1 GCA_934589325.1 uncultured Oscillospiraceae bacterium
CTGCTGGGCAGGCTTTTTCTCGGCGGCCGCTGCCTTCTCCGGTGCAGCTTCCTTCTTTGCCGGAGCAACAGGCTTCTCAGGTACCCTGAAGATATCCTCAAGGGATGCAGCCTGATTATGCTGGGTCATATACTCGAAGATAACGTCAAGCTCATGATTTTCCAGCACCTGCATATGGTTCTTGGGCGGTGCGATATAATCGGTCAATATCTGGCTGATCACCTTGGATGTTACGTTGAAATCCTTTGCCACTTCATGCACTCTGTATTTTATCATGCTCATACGTTATTCCTCCTTTTACCGATCCTCTTGTTCTTCTCATGCGCCGCGGCTTCTTTCCTGCGCCGCTCGGCCTTTGCAAAGCGCTGCTGCATCTCGGCAGCAAGCTCTTCATAGCCGTCCGGTACGGCAGCGGCCAGAGACTTTACAAAAGCGTTCGCAAAACCGATGTCCGTTATCGCTGCCATTGAGCACCCGGGCACGCCTACGTGCGCGGCTATCTCGTCCTTTGTAAACGGCAGCTCTGCGGTCATGACGTTCCGGCCATGCGTAAAACCCTCGGCACGTCTGCGGGCATTGTCAGACGAATCCGACGCCAGCAGCAGCAGCTTCGCTTTTCCTGCCCTGACCGCACCGCCGGTATTCGTCTCGCCTACGGCTATCGCGTTCGCCTTTCGCATGAGGCCAAGCAGGTTGAGCGTTTTTTCCCTCATTCTCCGGCCTCCATCTCATCATTTAATTTTTCATATACCTCAGCGGGTATCTGCGCGGAAAACGCACGTTCCAAAGCCTTGGTCTTTATGGCCTTTTTAAGGCACTCCTCACTCTGGCAGATATATGCGCCCCGCCCCGGAGCTTTGCCCTTGAAGTCAAGCCCTATCTCGCCTTCCGGCGACCTGACAACACGTATAAGCTCCCGCTTCGGCTTCATTTCGCGGCAGCCCAGACACTGCCGCATGGGTATTTTCTTCTGCATACTGCCGCCGCCTTTCGTAAAATCTTAAGCCTCTGACTCAGGCTTGATATCTATCTTGAAGCCGGTGAGCTTTGCGGCCAGACGTGCATTCTGTCCTTCCTTGCCGATGGCAAGAGAAAGCTGATTATCAGGTACGATGACCTTGCAGCTCTTACCATCCTCAAGCATTGTGACGCTCACAACTTCGGACGGAGACAGCGCCGCCGCAATATACTCCTCAGGATCCTCGCTGTACTTTACTATGTCTATCTTCTCGCCGCCGAGCTCGTTGACGATGCTTGCCACACGGCCGCCCTTGGGACCGACGCAGGAGCCGATAGGATCGACATTGGGATCTGCCGACCATACCGCCATCTTGGTGCGGCTGCCGGCTTCACGTGCAATAGACTTTATCTCGACGGTACCGTCATATATTTCGGGCACCTCGAGCTCGAACAGGCGCTTTACGAGTCCGGGATGGGTACGGCTTATGAGCACCTGCGGGCCGCGGGTGGAATTTCTGACCTCGACGACATAGACCTTGATACGGTCGCCCTCTTTGAGCTCTTCGGTCTTTATTCTCTCATTAGGTGCAAGCATTGCCTCGGTAAATTCGCTGTTGGAGGATATGCGGATGGACACACTGCCGTTGCGCGGCTCGATGTGAGAGACGACACCTGTAAGTATCTCGTGCTCCTTGGATGTGAACTCCTCAAAAATAAGTCCGCGCTCCGCTTCCCTGATGCCCTGAATAATGACCTGCTTTGCAGCCTGAGCCGCAATACGGCCGAACTTTTTAGTCTCCACCGGGACACCGACTATGTCACCGAGCTTGGCACGCTTGTTTATTTTCTTTGCAGCTTCGATGTTTATCTCAAGGTTGGGATCCTCGACCTCATCGACAACGGTCTTTTTCACGACCATGTCTATGCGCTTCTTGTCCTCATCCATCAAAACCTCTACATTGTCTGCGCAATCAGGGTTGTCGCGCCGGAAAGCCGCGAGCATGGCCTGATTTATTTTGTCATACATATAGCTTCTCGGGATGCCTTTTTCCTTTTCGATATCCTCAATGGCCTCAAAAAATTCTGCATTCATTTCTATAACCCCTTTTATATCGTTGCGTGCAGTCTTACCTGCGCGACCTGTGATTTATCAAACTCAAGCGTTTCTTTGCCGACCGTAACTGTGACGCGGCCGTTATCATAGCCGGCAAGCGCACCGACAAAAGCTTTCCTGCCGTTCTTCGGCTGATAAAGCTTTACTTCGATCTGGCTGCCCATAAACTGCTCGAAGTCAGACGGACGCTTAAGCTCTCTCTCCGCTCCTGCAGAGCCGACCTCAAACACATAGCTGTCAGGTATAGGGTCGGCCTCGTCCAGCAGCGGGTCGAGCGCACGGCTTATTTTCTCACAGTCGTCTATCGAAACACCGCCGTCCTTATCTATATAGATCCTGAGGTACCAGCAGCCGGCCTCCCTGACATATTCAACGTCCCACAGAGTGCAGCCTTCCTGCTCTACGACCGGCTTTGCAAGCGCAAAGACCTTGTCGGTTATCTTGCTCATAGTTCAATCACTTCCACAAATTAGTATGGTCATGCCGCTCGTAAAAAAGAGTGAGCCGAAGCTCACTCTGACATTACCGTAATCCTTACTATGCAATAATAACACCGTATCCTGTATAATGCAAGAACTTTTTTACCCGAAACGCAGAATATTTTGCGTCCGGCTCATCCGATCCTGTAGTTCGTGTTGTAATGTGCGTAAAACTCTTCAAAACATATGCCTGTCTCCATGATGAACTGCGCAGCCTCTTTGCCGACATAGCGGTAGTGCCACGGCTCATCCCAGCCCGTCAGCAGTACCTTACGCGTCGGATAGCGCTTTATAAACCCATATTCGGCACAGTGCTCGTCAAGCCAATCGTAAAAATCATGGTTCATGTTTTCATAGACGAGCTTTGAATAGTGCTTATCATAGATATCCACCGCAAGGCCGAGCTGATGCTCGCTGCTGCCGGGGAACATCGTTATTTTCTTGGCCTCCTCAACGGCCTTTTGATAATCAGGGTCGTTATAATCGGTCGAGACACCCATTTCCATGGCTATCTGCGTGGTTTTGCCGTTGAAAAGCTGGTTCTGATAAGTATATGTACGGTACGCCGCGCCTATGACTACGTTGAATCCGGCATCCTTCAGTGCCTGTATCATGTCGTTCAGGTCGCCGACCGCTCTTGCGTCAAAGCTCATACGGTAGCCGTCAATTTCCGTCAGCTCCTCGGGAGCGAATGCCGATGACAGGAGGTTGTCGCTGTTGACAAGCTTGTAGCGCCAGTCGTTAAGGAAGTCATCCTCGCTTATCTGCGGCCAGATATCCGTCGTCGGTTCGGGTGTGTTGAGCGCGGCAGGATCAAGAAATGACACGCTGTCGCTTTTTATATACGCTCCGTCGACGCCGCCGAATATGACATCCGTCATGTTCTCGGTGCGGGAGTCGATAATGGTGTAAAGCACGAGGCACAGTATCGCCATGCATATCAGCCATGCAACCTTTTTCCCCTTCACTGCCCTGCACCTGCCTTTCGAGATAATTTCGTGTTATTATATCACCATCCCGCCGCAAATTCAAGCCCTGCAGACGGCTCAGCTCACCACACTGGAATTTAGGGATATATATGCGGTTCAATGCATAGCGGGACTGTTAAAAGACGCACTGCCCAGCCCGCTGGCGATTAGGAATCTTTACTGCTGTTCAAATACCCGGCCAAGAAGTCTATAGCCTTACCGTATGACTCGAAGCCTTCTCCGGCAAATCGTTTTATACAGGCCATGCCCGCGTATGATACACGGCGGAACGGTTCACGGCTGTCCACATCGGAAATGTGCACCTCCACTGCCGGGAGTCCTACAGCGCGCAGAGCATCGAGGATGGCAATGCTCGTGTGCGTATAGGCTGCAGGGTTTATTACGATCCCATCGGCCGTACCGAGCGCCGCCTGTATCGTATCCACTATCGCTCCCTCGTGGTTTGACTGGAACAGCTCACAGTCAAACCCGTCAGCCGAACAGCGGGCGCGTATATACTCTTCAAGCTCTGCAAAGCCGCGTCTGCCGTATATTTCCGGTTCGCGCAGACCAAGCATATTCATATTTGGGCCGTTGATTATCAGCAGCTTCATATTTGCTTTTCCCTCACTATCTCTTCGACCGCAGCCTCAACGGAGCCGTTATTGTCGGCCTGAGCATCCGCCGACGACTCGTACAGAGGCCTGCGGCGTGCGAACATTTCTTCGAGACTTCCATTAGCGGACAGCGGTCTCCCGTCGACGGTCAGCTTGCTTATGTCCCGCCGCAGCCATATGACGAGTGAGTTCTGCCGCAGGAGGTCTATATTTTCCGGCCGTGTCACCGCTCCGCCGCCTGTTGCGATCACTGCGCCGCTGATTTTTGTATAGCGTCTCAATATTTCGTGCTCCACCGCACGGAAGCGTTCCTCGCCGCCGAGTGAAAATATATCCGGTATGCTCATGCCTTCGGCACGGACGATTTCTTCATCCATATCATAAAATCTGCGTCCTAGCCGCCCGGCAAGAGCCTTGCCGACCGTAGTCTTGCCGCAGCCTGGCATACCGATAAGCACTATATTTTTCATTTCCCGCTCGATCTCAGAGAAAACCTGCTCCTCGCTATGCTCCGGCTCCGCGCCGGTAAACAGTCTGGATGCCGCTGCAGCCTGTGCTACAAGCATATGCAGTCCGCCGAGGGCGGTCAGACCCAAACGTTCCGCATCGAGCAGCAGCTGTGTCTTTGCGGGATTATACACCACATCCAGCACGCATTGCAGCCCCGGCAGTCGTTCAAGCGTCACCATGCTGTGCCCGTTGTCCGGGTACATTCCGATCGGCGCTGCATTTACCAGAAGCGCTGCATCACTGTGGGCATAAATATTTTCGTAATTCACTTCGCCGCTGCGGGACACGACCGTTACCTCGGCGCCAAGCTCATGCAGGACGCACTGCGCGGTCAGCGATGCACCTCCGCTGCCGAGTACAAGCGCTTTCCTGCCCTCCGGTTCAAAGCCGGAGCGATGCACAAGACCCAGAAAGCCGTCGTAGTCGGTGTTGTATCCCGAGAGCCGCCCGTCATCTCCGCGAACGACGGTATTGACACAGCCGATACGCTGGGCGCGGTCACTTACGGTATCGCAATAGTCCATCACTGTACGCTTATACGGTATCGTCACATTGACTCCGCGCCATGAGCTGTCGGCAAAAAAAGCATCCAGTTCGTCCCGGCGGCGCTCGTACAGGCTATACTCATAATTGCCGAGCAAAGCATGTATCTGCGGCGAATAGCTGTGCCCAAGCTTCTCGCCAAGAAGTCCGCATTTCACCGGCAAACCTCCTCGCTGTAGCTGCCGAGGTACACACTCTCGACACACTCTGCCTCAAGGTCGCGCAGAAGGTTCTCCATTTCAGGCGAATATACCGACTCATCAATGTCGAGATATACAACGCGCTCATACTCGCGGCCATACGGTACACGGCTCTCAACACGGCTCACGTTTATACCGAGTGCCGTAAATTTTGACAGCAGCAGTGCAAGCGAGCCGGGTTCGTTCGATATTGTAAATACAAAGCTGCTTTTGTCTGCGCCGGGATATATTTCCGGCTCGCGGGAGACGCAGAGGAATCGTGCGGCAAGAGGCGTATCCTGAATGTTGTCACGCAGTACCTTAAGCCCGTAATGCTCGGCCGTAAATCTCGGGCAAATGGCCGCGCAGCTTTTCTCTGCTGTCTCGGCGGCAAAACGTGCGGCCGCCGATGCATCCGCAAAATATATGCGTTCGCGGAAGCTCTGCCCTGAGCAGCGCTCAAAGCTCGCGGCATCAGCGCATATCTCTCTCGGCTCCGTCAGTCCGTAGCGGACGGCGAGGCAAAGAGGCTCCTCACTGTCGACGGCACGTACTATGTAGAAACCACCGCAGAGCAGTCCATATATTTTGTTGCGCGTCCCTGCTGTACCATCGTCAGACTCAAGCAGCGCAAAACGGCACATCCCTGTCTCAACGGCGCGGAGCGCGTGCTCGGGTGTGTCGAAATACATGACGGTAGGCAGCTTGAACAGTCTGCGCGATATCCGTTCGGCCGTGCCGCCATCCGTGCCGACACAGGCAACTATGGCACGCTGCGGAAACATCGGCGCCGTATCGCGCAGGCTGCTGCGGATCTGCGAATATATCCGGCTCTCGCTGCCGGACAGCGCGTTCTGATATGATCGGCTCGCAGCAAGTATCGCCCTGTAGATGGACTCCGAATACTCCGCAAACTTATCGCCGGACTTCTCCGCTACACGTGACAGCAGCGCACGCTCACGCCCCGGATCAAACGTCGGCAGTCCGTTTTTGCGCTTGCAGTCCGATATCTTTGCCGAAATATCCATACGCCGCCTGAAAAGGCGTGTGAGCTCGTCATCAACGCCGTCTATTTCGCGGCGCAGCTCATTCAGTTCATCGTTCATCATTTTCCTCCAGCATTGCATCGAGCAGCGCTATCGCGGCCGCCGCCTCTATAACCGGCACCGCCCGCGGTGCTATGCACGGATCATGCCTCCCGGTGATCCTTATCTCACGCTCCGTCATGTCTTTGAGCGATACACTCTTCTGCGCTTTTGCAATGGACGGTGTCGGTTTTATCGCCGCTCTGAAAATCAGCGGCATACCGTCCGATATTCCTCCAAGGATGCCGCCTGCGTTATTCGACGTCAGGGCAACGCCGCCATTTTGTATGACGTAAGCGTCGTTATTTTCGCTGCCGCGCATGTCGGCTGAGGCAAAGCCCGCGCCAAACTCGATCCCTTTGACCGCCGGTATTGCAAACGCCAGAGACGCAATGCGCCCCTCCAGTCCCTCAAACAGCGCTCCTCCGAGTCCGCCCGGGAGCCCAGTAACGGCGCACTCTATCACGCCGCCAAGCGAGTCCCCATCCTCCGATGCACGTTTTATTGCCTGCTTCATCTCCTCGGCGGCTTTTGACGATATGCACGGAAAATCGCCGCAGCATGCCGCGCCACCCGCCATCGGATCATATGATATATCGCATATACCGCCGAGACGGAGGATATGCGCCGAGATATCCACACCGCGGCGCTTCAGTATTTGCAGGCAGATCCCGCCCGCAGCGCAAAGCGGCGCGGTCATACGGCCGGAAAAGGCTCCTCCTCCGCGCATATCCTCATGCCCGCCGTATTTAAGCCATGCGGTATAATCGGCATGTCCCGGCCGCGGGCAGTCGGCAAATGCCTCATAATCTGCGGAAACGGCGTTCTTATTCTCAATAACGGCTCGTATCGTCCCGCCGTCAGTCATTCCGCCGGATATTCCGGAGCTAAAGATCGGTCTGTCCGGCTCACGACGCTGCGTGGAATACTCGTTTCGCCCCGGAGCACGTCTGTCAAGAAGCTGCTGCAGCTCAGCGATATCTATGTGCTCTCCTGCCGGTATTCCATCAAGCTCGACGCCGATCTCCTTTTCGTGTGAACGCCCAAAAATGCTGATCTTCAGGCGATTTTCCCAACTATACGGCACTTGCCGCACCTCCAAGGCCTTTAAAGATTCTCCAAAAATCCGGGTATGATTTGCCGACACATTCGGCACCGCGTATCACTACCGGCAGTTCGCACACTGTAGAAGCCGCCGCTGCCATCATCGCTATTCTATGGTCGCCTCTCACGTCAACGCTGACTCCGCCGCGGAGCGCTGAAACACCGTTGATATCCAGTCCATCCGGGCGCTGGACGATATCCGCGCCCAGCGCAGCGAGGACATCGCATACTGCGTCGAGCCGGTCGCACTCCTTATATCGCAGTCTGGCTGCGTTATTTATCTCGCATCGGCCGTGCCTCAGCGCCGCGATGAGCGCCAGCGGGGGCACTATATCCGGGCACTGCGACGCATCAAGCTCCACATTGCTCTCGCCGCGGAGCATTTCGGCATATTCGGCAAAGACTCTGTCTCCCTGTCTGCTGTTATTATTCAGGCCGCTTACACTGATATTGCTGCCAAGCTCACGAACCGCTATCCACAGCGCCGCGTGCGACCAATCTGCCTCCACACTTACGCTGCCTGGCAGATAGTCCTGCGGCGCTATGCGGAACACATCCTCGCCGTATTCGACATATACACCGTGTGCACGCATGACATCAAGCGTCATTTCTATATATGGCCGCGACTGTATATTGCAGAGTGCCCGGAGCTGCGAAGCACCGCCAAGCAGCGGCAGTGCAAGCAGCAGCCCGCTGAAAAACTGACTTGACACATCGCCCGGCAAACTATATTCGCCCGGACCGATATGCCCGTTCAATGTCAAAACATTATTTTCGAGTTTGTGATCAATGCCCTTTTCACGGAAAACCTCAAAATATGGCTCCATCGGCCGCGACATAAGTCCCGCCTCTCCCGTGAACACCGCGCCGCCGCACAGTGCAAGAGCTATTGGGATAAGCAGACGGAGTGACGTCGCCGACGCGCTGCAGTCTATATGCGGCAGTGCATTCTGCGTACCGCCGCGGACACGAAGCGCTGTTCCGTCATATGATATTTCCGCGCCAAGCGCCGCGGCTCCGCGAAGCGTGGCTCTGATATCATCTGAAAAACTGACGTTCTTTATCCTGCTCTCTCCATCCGCCAGCGCCGCACAGATTATCTCCCTATGGCAGAGACTTTTGCTTGCCGGCGGTATGACCGTACCATGCAGCAGGCCGGGTGATACTTTTATATCCAATCTGCTTCACATCCCCTCGCGAGCAATAGTTTCAAGCATCTGGAACGGAAGTGTCTCGAGCCGGCACTCCCCCGCCGCGCACGGCAGTACGAGCGTTATCCCGCTGCCCCGGCGCTTTTTATCGCTGCGTGACGCGGCAATTACTTCTTCAAGAGGAAGATTTGTACGCACGGGCAGTTTATACCGGCGAAGCAGCGCTTCCAGTCTCGAATCAAGGCCCGGCTCACACATCCTGAGCCGTACACAGCCCCGTGTGATCATCGCCATACCGATCGCCACGGCAGAACCGTGTGCAATGCCATAGCCGCTGCATTTTTCTATCGCATGTCCAAGTGTGTGGCCGAAATTAAGCAGCTGCCGCACACCGGCATCAAACTCGTCCCCGGCGACAAGCTCCGCCTTAAGCCGGATGCAGGCATATATAAGTTCCTCCATGTCCGGCGGTTCCGGGCGCTCAAGACCCTCAAAAAAACGCTTTCCGCCAAGACATGCGCATTTAATCGCCTCTGCCATACCGTCGGAGAAAAATTTGTCCGGCAGAGTGTGCAGGCAGTCGACGTCACAAAGTACAAGCGCCGGCTGATGAAACGTCCCGGCAAGATTTTTCCCGGCCGGAAGGTCGACCGCAGTCTTACCTCCGACAGACGCATCCACCATCGCAAGCAGACTTGTCGGTACCTGAACAAAAGCTGTCCCGCGGCAGTAAAGCGCGGCTGCGAGGCCGCACAGATCCCCGCATACGCCGCCGCCGAGAGCAACAAAAAGGTCGCCCCGGTCTAGTCCATGCTCCGCCGCAGTGTTTATTATCTCAAAAAGTGTCTCCGGCGTTTTTGACTTCTCCCCTGCCGGAAAAACATATTCACACAGCTCAAAGCCCGCACCTCGCAGACTGCGTGCCGCGATCTCGCCATAAATCGGAAAGACACGGCTGTCCGAAACAAGTATTGCCTGCCGCCCGGATACGCTCTCTGCGCAGCGCGCCCCTAAGCCATCTAAAAGTCCGCCGCCGATAAGCACCTCATACGGCCGGCTCACCTCAACTCTGAGAGCTTTCACCCGAAGAGCACCTCCCGGACACGGCATACATTTCTGCTGAGCTCTGCAAACTCACCGGGTGTAAGGGATTGCGCACCGTCGCACAGGGCATGGGGCGGGTCATTATGTACCTCGATTATCAGTCCGTCACAGCCAGCGGCGGCAGCCGCCAGAGCCATCGACGCAACATATTTTGCATGGCCGGTGCCATGACTCGGATCTACGAGCACCGGCAGATGCGTTTTTTCATGCAGTACCGGAACGGCGGAAAGATCCAGTGTGTTGCGTGTTGCGGTCTCAAAGGTCCTTATCCCACGCTCACAGAGAACTATTCTGTCGTTCCCTCCGGCCATGATATACTCCGCTGCCATCAGTAATTCATTTATTGTATTTGCAAGCCCGCGCTTGAGCAAAATCGGCTTTTTAACTTTTCCAAGAGCCTTCAAAAGTTCAAAATTCTGCATATTGCGTGCGCCGACCTGGATCATATCGACATTCTCAAAAAGCGGCAGATGCGCCGCACTCATAATCTCCGTAACGACTGGGAGTCCGGTGCGCTTCTTCGCCTCGAGCAGCAGCTCTATCCCATCGGCGCGGAGTCCTTGAAAGTCATACGGTGATGTGCGCGGCTTGAATGCGCCGCCCCTAAGTATGCCGGCTCCCGCCGCCTTGACTGCTTCGGCAATGCTTTTTATTTGTTCTGAGCTCTCAACAGAGCACGGCCCCGCAATTATGGCAAAGCTGCCGCCACCGATATGCACATCTCCGACATCTATCACGCTGTCTTCAGGATGAAAGCTGCGGCTCACTGCCTTGTACGGCTCGGACACGCGCTGCACTGAATCGACTATGTCGAGCGCCGCGAGCAATTCGCCGTCGAGCCTGTCTATATCTCCGGTCAGGCAGAGTACACGCGATGAGGCCATTTCCGTCTCTCGGCAGCTCACGCCAAGCGAATCAAGCCAGCATATGAGCTCGCTAACTCGCTGATCCGACGCCTTATTTTTCAGAAAAATTATCATAAGCACAGCTTCTTTCAAAACAAAAAACGCCTGCCGAGGGGCAAGCGTCAAGGCAAAATGTCCCTTGATATAATATTGTATTCCGCCTGATTTGTCAATCGGAACGTCAAGTCGGGCAGGCATCCTCGCCTAGCTCTGCACGCAGCTTTTCCAAAGCGCGCTTTTCGATCCGTGACACGTATGAGCGGCTTATCCCGCATAGCTTTGCGACGTCACGCTGCGGCATCGGCTGAGTACCGGCAAGCCCGTAGCGCAGACGGACTATCTTTGCTTCCCGCTCCGTCAGACATTCATCGATGCAGCGCCCAAGCTCACGGCACAGCTCGCGGCTGCCTATCTGCTCCGCCATGTCCTCCTCGCAGGCCAAGACATCGAGTATAGACAGCCCGTCACCATCACTGTCAACATCCAAAGCCTCCGACAGACTGACATCGCTCATACTCTTTTTTACACTGCGAAAATGCATGAGTATCTCATTTTCTATACATCTGCTCGCATAGGTCGCGAGGCGGACGCCGCGGTCAGGGCGATAGGTGTTCACGCCTTTTATAAGTCCGATAGTGCCAATGGATATCAGGTCATCAACATCATCGGTCTGGGTGAAATACTTCTTCATGATATGTGACACAAGGCGCATATTGTGCTCCACCAGCTTATTGCGCGCATCAATATCGCCTGCAGCCCAAAGCTCAAGATATTTCTGTTCATCCTCACGCGATAAAGGCTTTGCAAACGACTCCCCCGGCACTATGCGCAGCATCAGCAGCAGGCTGTTCATTAAAAGCAGCAGTGCGCTTTCCAGCATTGGCTCACCCCCTGCTACAGCATATTCCGACATCACTTGTACAAATAACGCAAAACCGGGGCTGCTGACAGATCCAGCAACTCCGGTTTTGCCAAAATGAAAATATGCTGTTTTAGTCGAAATAATATGCGGCTTCGAACGCGGACGGAACAGCATCGCCAATGCGTCCGGATTTTACTGCGTCGCCCACAGAGACGACCTTGTCTATCTTGCCCTTGAGTCCCTCTTCAAGCTTTTTATTGCTTCTGACGCCCATAGCGATCACCACTACATCTTCGCCGAAGCTGACAGGCTCACCGTCATACTCTGTTACGATACCATGCTCGTTTATCGACAGCAGCTTGTGTCCGGGGTAATAATGGACATCACAGCCCTTAAGGTGGGATTTAGCATCGTCAAGGAGCTGGAAGTAGACGCCCGGGCCGATTTTTTCGGCCATCTCAATAATATCTATGCTGTTGCCGCCAACGGCAAGCGCCGTTGCAGTTTCCATACCGGACATTCCGGAGCCGATAAGCGCAATATGCTTATTTTCGAAAACGACCTTCTTATCAAGCACGTCGGTGTACATCGCGACATTGTCCCCAAATATTCCGGGTATCGCCGCGGGACGTACAGGCTCTGCACCGGCGGCAATAATTACGCCGTAGGGCTGCTCTGCCATTATCATATCGACGGTAGCCTCGGTATTAAGGCGGATGTCAACGCCGAGCTTGGGCAGAACCTCCTCAAAGAACTCAACGAGCCAGAACAATTTCTCCTTGCGCGGCGGCTTGGATGCATAGTAGAGCTGGCCTCCGAGACGTGCACCCTTTTCAAAAAGGATCGTCTTGAAGCCGCGCTCCGCAAGCACTCTCGCTGCCTCCATACCGGACGGGCCGCCGCCGACAACAATGACCTTGCGGCCGTTGCCGTTGCGGTTGAATTCGGGGAAGTCTATCTCGTGCGCTGCTCTTGCATTTACGGCACAGCGG
>CAKTNU010000027.1 GCA_934589325.1 uncultured Oscillospiraceae bacterium
GACTATCTCCAGCGCTTTCTCAAGCAGCGCCTTGAAATATTGCTTTTGCCTCTCCATGCGCTTGAGATTGCCGTCCGAGGTATGCTCACGTGTACGGATATATCGCTTCGCCATATCACCGTTCAATGTGACCTCTTCGCCGACACGCATAGCGTAATACCCGTAATTTATATCCTCAAGCACCGTTACCGTTACTCCGCCGACTGCATCGTTCAGCGTCCCAAGTCCGTCCAGATACAGTGCAGAGCATGAATATATCGGCAGATCAAACAGAAGCTGGGAAACCGCTTCACGCGTTTTGTCGCAGCTCGTCTTGCCACCGTCACCGTATGAGTAGGTCAGCGCGAGCTGCCCCGTAACATTTACCGTGCCGCCTGTCTCACTGTCCGGTATCGTGAACTCACACATTGCGTCTCTGGATATTGTGTAAAACGACACGCGATCATTTTTCATATCCACCGCCGCGAGAAGAATGACGTCGGCACACACTTCCGAATCCGTGCTGCCTTCGTTGATTTCAGGCTCTGCCTGATCGACGCCAAGCAGCAGCAGAGTAACTATCTCGTCATTATATCTGTATAGCTTTCCGTTTCGGCGGATCGTATAGCTGTCCAGCACCTCTGTCTCGCGCTCGGGCGGGGGAGTTTCTGCCGCAATGCTGGGCGCCTGCTCCGGTGTCATGTCTCCGATGCTTAGATATACCGCAAGTGCCGTCCCGCCGAGAAGAAGCGTTATTGCTATAAGTATTCCGAGCAGTACATATGGCCATCGCCGCTTTTTCTTGGGCTTTTCAAGCCCCGGCCGCATGTTTTCGTCCAATTCAGCCTGCCTCCTCGGTCTCCGTCGCTTCCGCTGCCGGGAATACGGCTTTCATCTCATCTACGAGCACAGCTTGGACAAGATAGCGCTGACGATTATTTCTCGAAAAGCATGTTGACAGCGTCAGCACTCTGTCGCCGGGGCTGGGCATCATCTCGTCATTGAAGTTGCTGTACAGTGTATCCCCTTCACGGATGGAGCTGAAAAACTCCTCGAATACGACCGGATCACTGAAATCATGATATGCCAGAATATGTTCATTGCTGTAGACATGAGCGGCAAAGACACGGTATTCGAGCACACGGTCAGGCGTGTAGACATATATCGTGTCATGTTCGTCAAAGAAATCCGCGTCCGCATAGTTATTCAGCAGTGCAAACATGCTTTCCAGCCCATATACGACATTATGACCATAGAGAACGGTCACAGGGTCACGGAAATCACGGCTGTTATAGCTCGCCTGCGAAAATATCGAGCCGTACAGACTGTATTTGCCGTCTGAAAAATGATCGTTATAATATGTATCGTCGTCCGCCCGCTGAACGACAGGATAATTTACCGCAGTGCCGGGTATCTCTATCCATGCATATATGTCAGGATTTATCGCCTCAAGCGCCGCAAAATCGACCGGAAGGTCGACGACAGGCTCCTCTGTGACATCCGGTATCGCCAGAGCATCGCTGTCGGTATTGCCGCGCAGTGCCGTGAAGCTCGACTTGACCTGACTGACCAGCGCTTCATGATCCGACAGACTCCTGCGGTACTGCCATAGGAACATCACGCTGAACGCGCACACCGCAACACAGGCCACGGCAACGAGAATAAGAAAAATTTTCAGCAGCTTTTTTGCCATTATATCACCGTAAAAATATAGTCAATAAAAAACGCCCCAAATCATATTTGGGACGTTTTGCGTTTATTACAAATTTTGCCCCGTATCAGGCGGAAATCTTTTTCAGCAGCATAGCATCTGCCATAATTACTGCAAGTGCTATGAAGCCGATGAGGAACAGGTTGCCACCGATACCGGTCTGCGGAGAGGTGATAGGCTTGTCGGCAGGCTTAGGATCATTTCCGCCTGGGCTCTTGACGTCTCCGTCTGCAAATGCCGCGACAGACATAAAACTGAGCGCAAGGATTATCACCAAAAGCATAGCAATATATTTCTTCATGGAAAAACCTCCATTCGTTGTTTATATATGGATTATACACAATTGCTCGAGCAACGTCAATAGGTATTGTATGGGAGAAACTTAATTTTTCTTTATTTCCGCTCCCTGAATCCTATTGACGGCATAGGGCGGCTGATAATATAATAATTAAAACAATGCTGAGAACAGGGAAGTGACACTATGGCTAAATACAGCGAGGAACGCCTTGAGGAGATACTGTCTGAGTTCCGGGATATACAGGAAGATACTCCGCCGGAGGCCTCTAATATAAGTTCGGATGAACCGACAGCGGCCGAAGCAGAGGCAGCGGCCGCGGAAACGGATGAAACTGCAGAAACAGAGCCGGCACACAAAAGCGAAAAGGTCTCCGCTAAAAGGCTGAAAATAAAATTTGACCCTGAGAAGCTGGCCGCCGATCTCGGCGGCGATACCGAAGCCTTTTCCGGCGGGCGCTGCGCCGCGGCTGCGGCAGGGCTGATCTTATTCATTGCAGCATGGGCACTGCCTACACAGGGGATTCTGCGCGGGCTGACCTTCGCTGTGCCGTATCTTGTCTCCGGCGCGGTGATATTATTTGCAGCCATCCGCGCAGTTCGCGCAGGCAGATATTTTGACCCTGATTTTATAATATCCGTCACCTCACTGTTGGCCTTCTGCATAGGCCGCGCACGGGATGCCGCGGCAGTCATGCTGTTCTACGCGATCACGAGACTGCTTTCTGCATACGCTGAAAAACGAAGGCTTGAGGCGCTTGAATCGCTATCAAACATCCGCCCGGGCAAGGTGCGCATAGAGCGTGAAGGCGGTCCGGAGCTCAGGGATGCTGCAGATGTCGCAGTTGATGATATTATTCTTGCGGAGCCGGGTGAATATATCGCGCTTGACGGCGAGATCGTCGAGGGTATGAGCGATATTGACGAATCTCCTGTCGCCGGGGCGGGTCAAATGCGCACGGTTGGAGTCGGCAGCTGGGTGTTTGCAGGGACAAAGAATATCAGCCGTCCGCTTCGCATCCGTGTGACGGCTGGATACCGGAATACCGTTGTGAACCGCTGTATCGAATATGCCGTGCATGCATCAGACAGCGCCTCCGTTTCAGGGCAGCGGGCAGAGAAAGCATCGCGTATTTTTACCCCCGTCGTCCTTGCGCTTGCACTGCTCATAGCTCTTGTGCCGTCCGTAATTACCGGGCGCTGGCTTGACTGGATAGGCCGGGCACTGATATTTGCAGCGCTCTCTTCATCGGCTTTGCTCGTCAGAGCTGTCCGCCTTGCATACTTCGGCGGCGTATGCTCCGCCGCCCGCTCCGGTATCATAGTCAAAGGCGACGATATTCTTGAAAATCTTGCACATATCGAAACCGCTGTTTTTGATAAAACCGGTACGATAACAGAAGGACGATTTGACGTTACCGAAATATTCCCCGTGGGAATGATCGAGGATGAATTGCTCGACCTCGCAGCCACGGCGGAAAGCTGCTCCGAACATCCGATAGCGCGCTCACTCCGTGAGGCCGGGCATGTCAAGCTGCCGGAGGACGGCAAGGTCCTAGCCATCGAAGAAATCCCCGGACGGGGCATAAGCGCATTTATAGATGGCCATCAGGTGTATGTCGGCAATGCCGCTCTGCTTGAAGAGCACGGGATAGCATTTACTGTCCCAAGCAGACCCGGTGCCGCAATACATGTTGCAGTCGACGGAAATTATGCCGGGCATATCATGATAAGTGACCGCGTGCGCCCAAGTGCTTTCGATGCACTCGAAGAGCTGCGCGCTAACGGCGCAAAAACGCTCGTCATGCTTACCGGCGACGTGCGCTCCGCTGCAAAGGCAGTGGCGTCCTCGCTGAATTTCGATATGGTCAAGTCAGAGCTCAGTCCGGAGGGCAAGATCTCGGCGGTAGAATATATGCACAGCAAGAAGACTCCGGGAAGCTGCGTAGCCTTTGTCGGCGACGGCGTAGACGATGCGGCCGTGATGTCTCATGCGGATGTCGGTATAGCCATGGCTGCACTCGGTGCGGATGAAGCCATTGCGTCGGCGGATGCCGTAATGCTCGGTGAGGATATCAGAAATCTGCCGCTCGCAGCGCGTATTTGCCGCAGAACTTCAGATATAGTCAGGGAGGACGCTATACTTTCCGCCATCGAAAAGCTCACAGTGATGCTGCTCGGCGCGTTCGGCGTTATCCCGCTTTGGCTTGCCGCTATGATAGATTCAGCCGCAATGTCGGCAGTGATAATAAATTCTATGAGAACACTTGCAAAAGTAAAGGAGCCGAAAAAATGAACGAAGCCTATGATAACCTGCTGACTCGCAGAAGTATAAGAAAGTACCGTCCCGAGCAGATAAGCCGGGCCGAACTGGATGCAGTGCTTGAAGCGGGCAAATATGCACCGTCGGGCAAGAATCTCCAGTCTGCCATTATGATAGCCGTGCAGGATGCTGAGACGGTTCATCTGCTCTCCCGGCTCAACGCCAAGGCGCGAGGCGGCGATTCGGGCGCGGATCCGTTCTACGGTGCACCGACTGTGATCGTTGTGCTGTGCCGCGCTGAAAGCAATTATATCAAGGAGGACGGCAGCCTCGTTATGGGCAATCTTATGAACGCCGCCCACGCGCTTGGACTTGGCTCATGCTGGATACACCGGGCGAAAGAGGTATTTGAAAGCGAAGAGGGCAGGGCTCTTCTCAAAAAGTGGGGTGTTGAGGGCGAATGGGTCGGCGTAGGCCACTGTATCCTCGGATACCCTGCAGATGAACCGAAGCCGCATGCACGCAAGAGCAATTATGTATATTATGTTCTATAACGCCAATGAATGTATACGATTTTGATCAGACCATATTTTACCCCGACAGCTCATACTGCTTCGTCAAGTATTGCATGAAAAAATATCCCAAAGCCGTGCTTCACGCCGTACCGGGGTCTCTTAAAGAGCTGTCCATATATCTGAAGCGCCGGAATGGAGCAAAGAACCTAAAGCAGAAGATGTTTTCGTTCCTTCCAAGGCTTGACGATGTTGACGCAGTGGTTTGCGATTTCTGGGACGAGCATCGCGGCAATCTCGAGCCGTGGTATCTTGCACAGAAGCGGCCGGATGATATTATTATTTCCGCATCGCCGGAATTTTTGCTCCGTCAGATATGCGGCGAACTCAGCGTGACGCTTATCGGAACGCGAATGGATAAGCACACCGGTCTTATTGACGGCGAGAACTGCCACGACGCAGAAAAAGTTCGTCGCTTCAATGAGCTCTTTCCCGGTGCTCATATAGAAAGCTTCTACTCTGATTCACTGGCAGATACTCCTATGGCGGCGCTTGCCGAAAAAGCCTTTCTTGTAAAGCGCGGTGAGCTCACTCCGTGGCCGGGTAAATAAAGCCAGGCATAAGAAAAACAGCCCTGATTTTTCAGGGCTGTTTTCTTATACCGGTTTACTTGAATTCCGGAATAAACTCCGTGCTGATATTCATTTCGTGCAGACGCTTTTTCATCTGGCTGGGCTTCTTGTTATACATAGCCGTGCGCAGCTCATCATCAGGTACAAAGCGGTAGTACGCACCGCAGAAGCTGTCGAACATGTTCCTGTTCTTCGGGGATAGGCGGCCGATATACATGCACAGGGCAATAAGTGCGCCGATGAAGAAGCATATCAGCAGATAGGTCTTGCACAGCAGCACGACTATGACCGCGATCACAACAGATACCGCCGCGCACAGTGCAACTGACACGGTGGTATAGCGCTTTGCATTTTCGGAGATCAGCTCCGCATCTGCAGCACGCATCTGTTTGACGAGCGGGTATGCCGTCATAAAATCAAACAGGAACTGCCTGACGAAGAGGTAGAACCACAGCCATCCGCCCAGCATTATCGCGCCGCCGAACAAAACTTTCATTTCCATTTTGACTTATCCTCCCGATTTAGGTCTTACCGAGTAATGTTTAGTAATAATATAGCACAGAGTTTTTTTACTTGCAAGAATAATTGGTGATTCCTCACATAGATTGTCCATAGATAAAACAGGGAGTGATGAAATGGACGGGTATAAAAATGCGCTGTCTCTGCTGCCGCCAGAGCTAGGCGCGGCATTCCCGGATGAATGTCCGACTGCGGAAGAACTGCGTCTGCGCTGCGGACATGCCCCGGGGCTATACGACGGCCTTCATGAGCGGTATATGCACTTTCGCCCGATCACCGAGCTTGACCTGCGTCGTGTTCTTGAGCGCGTGACCGGCGCTTCACTGCATACCGCGGCAGACGCATTGCGGCGCGGCTATGTATGCTCACATGGGCTGCGCGTCGGCGTCTGCGGCAGTGCGGTGGTCCGCGGCGGCAGGATGGAGGGGTTCAGGGAATTTACATCCCTCGCCATACGTATACCGCACGACTGCCGGGATATTTTCCGGGATGCAGTAGACACGCTTATAAAAGACCCAAACGGATGCCTGATAATAGGGGCACCCGGCAGCGGCAAAACTACAGCTCTGCGCGAGATGATCCGCTGTCTTTCAAATCATGGGTTCAGGATCGCCGCCGCAGACGAGCGAGGAGAAATATCAGGCGACGGCGAGTTCGATTTGGGGCGATGCAGTGACGTTATAACGGGGCTCTGCAAGGCGGAGGCCTCAATGATGCTTCTCCGAGGCATGAATCCCGACTTTATAGCAATGGACGAGATAACACAGCACTCCGATGCAGACGCGATACGCGAGATCTGCTGCTGCGGGGTTCGGCTGCTTGCAACGGCTCATGCGCGTACCGGGGACGAGCTGCGCCGACGCCCGGTTTTCAATGCTCTATTGGATACCGGCGCGTTCGGTCATCTGCTCGTTGTAAGCGGTGCCGGCGCGGAGCGGCAGTATGCTCTCAAGGAGCTCAGTGTATGAATCCAAGATACCTCGGTGCCATATTTGTAGCCGCCGCAAGCACCACCTTCGGAGTGATCCCGGTGCTGAATCTGAGACGGCATATACGACTTCTGGACGGGCTGTGTTCATCACTGCGTATCATGGCGGCCGAGCTCGGCACAAGGCTGCGTCCGCTGCCGGAGCTTATATGCGAGCTTGCCGCGAAAGGCGGCACAGCCGGGGCTTTTTACGGCTGCCTTGCCGAAAAGCTGCAGCGCCTGGGCGAGACTGACTTCTCCGCCCTATGGTCCGATTCCATTGAAGGGCTTGCACTTTTGAGTGCAGACGAGCTTTCAGCGCTCGATTCTTTGGGCACTGTGCTCGGAAGGTATGAGCTGAATGAACAGCTTGAAAGCATAGAGCTGTGTCTTGACGCCCTGAGCCGCAGCGCCGCATTGCTCCGAGAGTCATACCCGGACCGCCGCAGACTCCTGCTCGGACTGTCGGCCGCAGCGGGATTCATGACGCTTATAGTATTGATATGAGATACGTTTGAGGAGACGAACATGGACGTTGACCTGATCTTCAAGATAGCGGCCGTCGGCATTCTGGTCGCGGTGCTGAACATTCTGCTCCAGCGCTCCGGACGCGAGGAGCAGGCGCTTATGACAACGATAACCGCGCTTGTGGTCGTGCTGATGATAGTCGTGCAGAAAATAAGCGAGCTTTTTACCATGATCAAAAGCCTGTTCGGGCTTTGACGCGGAAATATGGAGCTTTTGATAAAAGCCTCCGCCGTCGGAATTGCGGCGGGAATGATAGGCCTTGTCATAAAGAAGAGCAATCCAGAGCTTGCCGCAGTGCTTGGTGCGGCGGCAGCGGTAGCAATATGCTTTGCGGCAGTCAGCTTTGTTTCTCCGCTGCGTGAGCTTGCATCGCTTATAAACAGTCTTACAGGCTCCGGCGAACTGTTTATTGCGCCGGTAATGAAGTGCGCAGCTATAGCCATAGTCACTAAGCTCGCCTCCGAGCTGTGCCGGGACTCGTCGCAGAGCGCCGTAGCAGCGGCGGTGGAGCTTGCGGGCAGCATATGTGCCCTGAGTGTAGCGATGCCGCTTGTGATAAGTATGCTGAAGACGATAGGAGCGATGGCATGAAAAAGGTTCTGCTTTTCATATTACTCGTCCCGCTCTTCGTTGTCCGGTGCTTTGCCGATATCGACGATGCAGCCCGCAGCAGCGGCATATATGAGGTGGAAAACGCCCTGACGGATGATGCACAGGATATCAGCGGGCAGCTCGATGTCACCGGCGGCTACGATGCCGGTTCTGCGCTAGGCAGACTGTGGCGTCGGCTCTTGGAGCAGCTTATTGAGCAGCTTAGGGACGGCATAGGCGATGTGGTAGGTCTTGCGGCGATTTCTGTATTCTGTGCAATGGCGGCTTCTCTAGTTACGGACAAGCGCCTGCCGGAATATATAAACATCGCGGCCTGCTGTGCGGCCGGCATACTGATCTGCGGAAGCTTTGGCGGCTTTGTGACGCAGACGGCTGACGCAATAAACCGGCTTTCCGACTATTCACGTGCCGCTATGCCGGCGGTATTCACGGCGGCCGCAGCATGCGGTGCCGTAACATCATCTACTGCAAAATATGCCGCTGCATGTCTGGCTATAGACGTTCTTATAAGCGCGGCAAACAAATTCGTCATTCCGCTCATATACGCTTTTCTGGCCGTGAATTTCAGCTGTGCGCTGTTTGAAAATCCGTTGCTGCGCGCTCTCGGGAGACTTATAAAGTGGCTCACCACAACACTAATGACAGGTCTGACTCTCTCATTCACAGCATACATATCCTTCACCGCCGTGATAAGCGGCAGCGCGGACGCGGTCGCGGTAAAGACGGCAAAGACAGTCATCTCGAGCTCTCTGCCCGTGGTCGGCGGTATAATGTCCGACGCGGCATCAACAGTCCTTGCAGCCGCTGCAATGATACGCAATTCTGCCGGGATATTCAGTCTTATTGCTGTGGGCGCAATGTGCATCGGTCCATTCGCGCTGCTGTCGGTAAAAATGACTCTTTTCAAGGCATCTGCTGCCGTTGCCGACATGATGCCGAACTCGCGGCTCTCCACGATGCTGCGCGAAACGGGGACCGCAGTCGGTATGCTGCTCGGGCTGCTGGGCTGCTGCGCGGTGATGCTGTTCGTGTCGTTCACGGCGGCGATAAAGGCGGTGTCTCCATGAATGGCACGATACGTGAGCTGTGCCTGCTGGCGATACTATGCGCCGCAGTCACGTCGATATGTCCGGAAGGAAACGTAAAAAAAATATGCAGTCTAATATGCAGCGTAGTAATGATAACTGCCGCTTTAAAGCCGCTTGCAGGCTTTGACTACCGCGAATATTCGGCACAGCTTGCGCAGTACCGTGAGATGGGTGCGGCGCTCACAGAAAGTTCTCAGGAGCTTGACGCACGTCTGAACAGACTTGTCATAGAGCGCGAATGTGCGGCATATATTTTGGACAAAGCCCATGAAAGCGGCATCGATGTAACTGATGTCAGAGTGACGGCCTTATGGAGCACGGACGGCTTCTGGTACCCGGCAAGTGCCGATATATTCAGCAGCGATCCGGAGTCAGCCCGACAGACGCTGAACGGCATCATAGAGCGCGAGCTCGGCATTGCGGAGGGGGAGCAGCATTGGTACAGCAGCGGAGAAAGTGGATGAACGATAATGGATGAACTGCGAAAAAGGCTTGACAAGTACAAATACCCGCTGCTGGTGCTCATCATCGGCGTAGTGCTTATGCTCCTGCCGTCCGGAAATTCTGACAGTAGTCAGCCAACGCCGGACGATAAGCTTGCGCAGCTTCTTGAGAGCGTAGAGGGGGTGGGGGAGCTCAAGGTGGTCATCTCCGACACGGGCGTGGTCGTCGCCTGCAGAGGCGCGGATAGCGCCAAGGTACGGATGGATATTATCAACGCAATAGTCTCATATACTGGTTTCGGTTCCGATAAAATAACAGTATTGAAAATGGCGGACGTAAATTGAAATGGGAGGAGCAGCAGGCATATGAAAAACAGGAAAAGGAACATAACGATGATAGCGGTGCTGGTATTCGTCTGCGCCGCGGTTGCGCTCAACTGGTCGTACAACAACAGGTGGGGGCATCCGGATTCGGAGATGGTCTCTGCCGAGGACAATGCAATGCTCAACGCAGCATCGGCAGATACGGATGCCGCACCTGCGGAGGAGAACGTAGCAAGCGGCTATTTTGCCGAAGCGCGCCTGACACGTCAGGTATCGCGTGACGAGGCGCTTGAGCTGCTGCAGACAGCGGCGGCCGCAGAGACCGCCTCGCAGGAGACAATAGACAGCGCTATAAATGCGATCTCTGCCATGGCGACATGCTCAATGAAGGAGGCGCAGATAGAGAACCTGCTGCTCGCCAAGGATTTCTCCGAATGTGTGGTCTATATCGGCAGCGACAGCATAACCGTTGCGGTCCCTGCACCGGCAGAGGGACTGAGCGATGAAGCGGTCGCCCGCATAACGGACGTGATATGCAGCGAGACCGAATACGACGCATCGCAGCTCAATATAATAGAGGTCAAAGCGTGAATAAAACCCGGCGCATTTGCTATAATGCGCCGGGTTTTTCGCTTTTGTGCGGCGCGGGAGAATACAAAAATGAATAATTCATCATTTTTTTATAAATAGGCTTTATTTTTCCCCCATAACGTGTTAGAATACTCTGAATCAAATTTTGGAGGAACGTTATGGGCGAAAATTATATCACCTGCCGTGAAGAAAACGGCAGCATCAATATCTCCGAGGATGTCATCACCAGTCTCGTGCGCAGCGCCATTTCCGAAGTTGACGGCGTTGCCGGGCTTTCCAATACCGCAGGTGCGGAATTTGCCGAGCTTCTCGGCCTGAAGACCGTGTCACGCGGCGTCAAGGTCCAGTTTGTTGACGGTTCCAAGATAATAGTCGATGCCATCATCACCGTCCTGTACGGCTGCAGCATCGTTGAGGTCGCACGCAGCGTTCAGGAAAAGCTGCTGAACCTTGTGCAGTCCACCACCGGCATCGACAACGCCGAGATAAACGTTCACGTTTCCGGCGTGGCCTTTGAAAAATAAACATCCGGAGGAGCAGATATGAACAGAAGCACCGCCAGAGAGATAGCCATACAGCTCTGCTTCGCCGGAGCCGGCAGCAAGCTCAATGCGGACGAGCTGCTTGACAGCTTTTTCTCCGAGGAGCATTATGCCTCACTTGCCGCCGAAGACGAGTTATACAGCGAATATCCGGACGCAAAGCAGATGGATTATATACGCCGCCTCGTCACACTCATCGACGAAAACCGCAATGAGTTTGACGGATTTATAGAGCGCTATTCCCACGGCTGGAAGGTGGAGCGCATCTCCAAGACTGCGCTTGCCGTCCTCCGCTGCGCTTTGTGCGAGATAATCTATATGGACGATATTCCCGATTCGGCAGCGATAAACGAAGCTGTTGAGCTTGATAAGGGCTACGACGAGCCCGACACTGTCGCTTTCGTCAACGGTGTGCTCGGCGGCTTTATGCGCGGCGAACGCGGCGCTGAAGCCGGTGCACCCGCACAGGAAAGCGTCGAATAAGCCATGGAGAAGCCTGTCTTGACAGTAAGCGAACTGAATGAACGCATAAAAGCGCTCATCGAATCGGACCCGATGCTCGGTGAAGTGTGCGTCCGCGGCGAACTGTCAAATTATAAAATTTATCCGTCAGGGCACCATTATTTTACTCTCAAGGACAGTGAGAGCAGCCTGCGCTGCGTCATGTTCAAGAGCAGTGCCGTAAAGCTGCGCTTCAGGCCGGAGAGCGGCATGGGAGTAACGGCATACGGTCGTATCGCGGTCTATCCGCGTGACGGCGCGTATCAGCTTTACTGCACAGGCCTGATGCCCGAGGGGATGGGCGATCTTCAGGTCGCTTACGAACAGCTTAAAGCGAAACTCAGCGCCGAGGGGCTGTTCGACCGTGCACATAAAAAGCCCCTGCCGCAATATCCGGACAAGATAGCTATAATCACATCGTCCGCCGGCGCTGCCGTGCATGACATGATACGCATACTCGGCCACCGCTGGCCAATGACAAAGGTCGTCCTTCTTCCGGTACGTGTTCAGGGTGTGGAGGCTCCGGCGGAGATAGTCGGGGCTATCAGATATGCGAACGAATTTAAGGTCGCGGATCTCATCATTACCGGTCGCGGCGGCGGCTCGATAGAGGATCTGTGGGCCTTTAACGATGAGCGGGTCGCAAGGGCGATATATGACTCCGAGCTGCCTGTGATATCGGCCGTCGGTCACGAGCCGGACGTTACAATATCCGACTATGTTGCGGACCTACGCGCTTCGACTCCTTCAAACGCTGCGGAGCTTGCGGTGCCTGACATGCGTGAGATCGCCGAGCAGCTCCGCAGTATGGATATACGCAGCGCCCAGTCTATGGCTAAGCGCTTGACACAGCTGCGTGAGCGGCTGTCGGGCTATGCCGGAAAGCGCGTGATGACTGACCCGACCGTACTTATTGACAATCGCCGCATGGAGCTTGACATGAGC
>CAKTNU010000028.1 GCA_934589325.1 uncultured Oscillospiraceae bacterium
GGAGAGCATCCGTGTACACGGCGTACTATCGCCGCTGCTGGCGCGACAAAAAGGGGATGGCTACGAGCTGGTCAGCGGACACCGGAGACGTCTGGCGGCGCAGAAGCTGGGGCTAAAGACTGTCCCTGTGCTGGTGCGGGAGATGACCGATGATGAAGCGGTGATCCTAATGGTAGACAGCAACCTACAACGGGAGAATTTGCTGCCCAGCGAGAAGGCATTTGCCTACAAAATGAAGCTGGAGGCGATGAAGCATCAGGGAAAAGCAACTTCAGCGCAAGTTGCACCGAAGTTGACAACCGAACTGATAGGTAATGAGGTAGGCATAAGTAAGGATATGGTAAAGCGCTACATTCGCCTGACCAATCTTGTCCCACCGCTGCTGCAAATGGTGGACGATGGCCGCATCGCCTTTTCGCCTGCTGTGGAGTTGTCTTATCTTACCCGCGATGAGCAGGCGGAGCTGTGGGATCTGATCGGACGAGAGGACGCCACGCCATCGTTGTCACAGGCCATCCGCATGAAGCAGCTATCCCGCGAAGCTAAGCTGACGCCGGAGGTGCTGTACGCGATCCTTACCGAAGAAAAGCCCAACCAGAAGGAGCAGGTGCGGATCAAAACGGAGTCTCTGCGAAAGTATTTCCCGCGCAATTACTCCGCCCAGCAGATGGAGCGGGAAATTCTCAAGCTGCTGGAGACCCGCTACCGGACGAGGAACAGGGGAGAGCGGTGATTTTGTACACTGGTGTTATACGGACAGGCCCTGTAAAATAGCCGCAGGAGGTGCATCACATGAGCGAAAGATTACAGGAACCCTTACCGAAGACTATCTGCCGGAATGAAATTTATTATGAGCTGCGCGGTGAGCAGTATTACCCGTGTCTGCTGGTGCCGCCGGAGCCGGACGCCAGCGAGGAAGAGCAACTGAGATTCATTATTCGGCAGATGGCGGAAGCACAGGGGATTGACGAGGACTTGAAAGCGCGTGATCCTATGGCGTGGGTCGGCGCGATGAACAACATCAAAAGCGCGGCTCTTGAGATCATGCGGGATATATCATGAGGAACTATCAGTATATGCGGGCGCTTTGGGCGGAGTTCTGCCGCAGCAACGCGTGTCAGGCACAGCATCATGACCAGCGATACCAGCGCTTGAGCAAACAGCTTCCGGATGCACAGCGTCGGCAGCTTCTGCGTATTGTGGACGCGGCAGACGCACACTGTGAAGCGGCGTCTTTCGAGGGCTTTGTGGCGGGCTTTTGCCTTGCTGCCGGAATCGCCAGAGAGACGATGCGGGACAGGTACTCTTATGAGGACGCCATCGAGGCGAGAGGACAATTTTGCCGGTAAAATTAATACCACATCAGCAAACGGAGACAGGTCAAATGGCCTGTCTCCGCTATTTTTTTGCAGAGGAGCATAAAATGGACTATTTTTACAAATCAGAATCCGAGACCTATGCGTTTTACCGCGTTCCCAAGTTGCTATTTACGCATATCTTCTATAAAGACTTGCCGTGTGAAGCAAAGCTGCTTTACGGTATGTTAGTAGACAGAATGACGCTTTCTGACCGAAATTTCTGGAGAGATCGCGAGGGAAACACCTACATCTATTTCAGCATAGAGACGATTATGCGGAGTCTCAACTGCGCCCATGGCAAAGCGGAGAAGCTTCTGGCTTCGTTGGAGGATTATGGCCTGTTGGATCGTAGGCGGCAGGGCCTTGGAAAGCCTTCCCGACTATATCCGCAGCCATTTGCCCGTGAGATGTGATCCTGAATTTCGGTGTCCTGATACGCCGATATTCGGAGTTGCCGGAGCGCCGGTTTTCGGCGTTCAATAAGACAGAGAGAACAAAACTGATTGGTTAAGAAACTGAATGTGACAGGAACGGAAGGAACGATTATGAAAGAGAATAAGATCAGAAACAAACAAGTCAACCTTCGGCTGACAGAGGCAGAATACAGGCGTTTGGACGAGGCCGCACAGGCCAGCGGATTAGGGCGGTCAGCTTATCTTCGGATGGTACTGTACGCTTCGTGGCTCCGTGAGGGAGCCAAAAAAGAAAAATAGAAAAGGTGAGTTTTGCACGATCAGCCACCATAAAGGCGCAGAAGCCTCCGCCGTAGGGGGAACAGATTCTGTATTGCGAATGCGATACGGAATCTGTTTCCGCAAGCATAGCATTTTGACAGCAAAATGCGCTTGTTAAGGGGACGGCCCCCTAATACCCCGCTATCGCAGTATCAATAATTTGCACCTAAACGGGAAAAACCCGTTCAGGTGCAAATTTTATGTATAGAAAGGTAGGGCTAGTTTGACTTTGTTCGCAGAAAGGTATATAATATATACAGTAAAAAACTGCGACAGGGCCAATCACCAGCCGCGCTATCCAACAGTCCTGTGCTTTCCGCAGGGCTGTTTTTTGCTATTTTGAGATTTTGAGATAGGAGAATGTCCATGGAATATATGTCCATCACACAGGCAGCAGAGAAGTGGGGTATTACCCCACGCCGTATTCAAGTTCTCTGCAAAGAGGAACGCATCCCCGGCGCGATCCGCATCGGCTACGTCTGGGCCATCCCCGCAGACGCCGAGAAGCCAAAGGACGCAAGGGTACGGAGTGGGAAGTATAGGAAGAACAGCGATGATTGCTGTTCAAAAGAATAGGGAGAGTAATGAGATATGGAGAACAATGCAAGGATTTGGGGCATCCACACAATGGATGATTCCCTGTTTTTGAACCAAAACATTATCGCAATTGGTTGGGATACAATCGGTGATCTTTCTCGAATTGAGCCTACGAGAGAAGCATACAAAAACGAATATATTCGCGCATACCCCAATGCAAAAAAGGGATCAGTCGCAACCGGAGCAGGAATGCTTTACCGATTTTTCTGTGAAACGCAGAAAGGCGATTATATTGTTTTTCCATCAAAGATTGACCGTAAAATCAATATTGGTATAGTGGAGAGCGATTATTTCCATGATGATGCCGCTGCAATGTATCCAAATCAGCGGAAGGTTAAGTGGCTAAAACATTTGCCACGCACAGCATTTTCGCAAGGTGCATTATACGAAGTAGGTTCTGCTTTGAGCTTCTTTCAAGTCAAGAATTATTCTGACGAGTTTTTGAAGGCGCTGGATCGCAATTTTACTGGAAATAACCTGGAATCTGAGATGGATGAGACTGTGGCTCGAACGGCAGAGGAAATCATTGAATCTACTAAAGACTTTATTCTGAAGGAACTTAGCAAGAGATTAAAAGGGTACGCACTGGAAGAGTTTATAGCAGATTTACTGCAAGCCATGGGGTATCGAACTACGCTTTCTCCGCACGGCGGCGATAATGGCGTCGATATCACAGCCTATAAAGACGAACTGCCGCCCCGCATTGTAGTGCAGGTAAAAAGTCAGGACGGAGATATTAAGGAAACGACGATTCAATCTTTGAAGGGTGCTATGCGAGAGGGTGATTATGGCGTATTTATCACACTTTCCGACTATACCAAAAATGCACAGAAATATTTAGACAATACTCCGATTATCCGCGGTATCAATGGCACAGAGCTTGTAGACCTCATTTTGAAATACTACGATAAACTGAGCGAACAGTATAAAAGGATTATTCCACTGAAAATGGTGTACATTCCGATTGCCGTAGAAGAATAATTAGCATAAGGAGGCCCACGATGGTTCTTGAAAATAAATTAGGCATCACCAGCTCCGCCGAGCTTGCCCGCGAGGAGGAGCGTATCAGTAAAAAGAAGGCAGTTGAACTCTTTGAAAGCGGTACACTGGACAAGCTGGAGCCGGGGAAGTTTGCTTCTCTGCAAACGATCCACAAGGCACTGTTTGAGGATATTTACGACTTTGCGGGCCAGCTTCGCACGGTGAATCTGGCAAAGGGAAACTTCCGCTTTGCGCCGCTGATCTATCTGGAAGCGGCGCTGGCCAACATCGACAAGATGCCGCAGTCCACCTATGATGAGATCATCGAAAAGTATGTGGAGATGAATGTCGCCCATCCATTCCGCGAGGGCAACGGCCGCAGTACACGCATCTGGCTTGACCTGATGCTGAAAAGCGGCATCGGTCAGGTGGTGGACTGGAGCAAGGTGGACAAGGAGGATTATCTCCTTGCTATGGAGCGCAGCCCCATTAAGGACGTGGAAATCAAGGTGCTGCTGAAAGACGCCCTTACCGACGACGTGGATAGCCGCGAGGTCTTTATGAAGGGCATCGATCACAGCTATTATTACGAGGGATATACGACGTTCAAGGCGGAAGAACTATAAAGAAAAGAGAACGGTACTATGATTACAGGGGAACTGAAAAACAAAATCGACAGTCTTTGGGATACCTTTGCGGCGGGTGGTCTTGTGAACCCGCTGAGCGTCATCGAGCAGATCACCTATCTGATGTTTATTCACGATCTGGACGATTCCGATAACCTCCGGGCCAAAGAGGCGGATATGCTGGGCCTGCCGTATCAGAGCATCTTCGCGGGTGAGGTGCAGGTAGGCGACCGCACCATCGACGGTCAGCATCTCAAGTGGAGCGTGTTCCACGATTTCCCCGCCGCGAAAATGTACGCCGTTGTGCAGGACTGGGTATTTCCCTTCATCAAGAACCTCCACAGCGACAAAAACAGCGCCTATTCCAAGTACATGGACGACGCGATCTTCATGTTGCCCACGCCGCTGCTGCTCTCCAAGGTGGTGGACGCGCTGGATGAGATCTACCGCCTGATGAGCGAATCGCAGGCGGCGGATGTGCGGGGCGATACCTACGAATACCTGCTCAGCAAGATCAGCCAGTCCGGCCGGAACGGACAGTTCCGGACGCCGCGGCATATCATCCGCATGATGGTGGAGCTGATGGACCCGAAGGCCGACGATATCATCTGCGACCCGGCCTGCGGTACCTCCGGCTTTCTGGTGACGGCGGGAGAGTACCTGAAGGAACGCCGCAAGGAGGAGATCTTCTTCAACCGCCAGAAGAAGGATCATTACATGAACCATATGTTCTTCGGCTACGACATGGATCGCACCATGCTCCGCATCGGGGCCATGAACATGATGACCCACGGTATCGACAACCCCTTCATCGAGTACCGTGATAGCCTGTCCGACCAGAATCCGGACAAGGACAAGTACTCCCTGATCCTGGCCAATCCGCCCTTCAAGGGCAGTCTGGACGAGGATATCGTGTCTGCCGATCTGCTGAAGGTCTGCAAAACCAAGAAAACCGAGCTGCTGTTTCTGGCCCTGTTCCTGCGGATGCTGCGCGTCGGCGGGCGCTGCGCCTGCATCGTGCCGGACGGCGTGCTGTTCGGCTCGTCCACAGCCCACAAGGCCATCCGCAGGGAGCTGGTAGACGGCAACCGGCTGGAGGCCGTGATCTCCATGCCCTCCGGCGTGTTCAAGCCCTATGCGGGGGTGTCCACCGCTGTGCTGATCTTCACCAAAACCGGCCACGGCGGCACGGATAACGTGTGGTTTTATGATATGCAGGCCGACGGCTTCTCTCTGGACGACAAGCGCAGCCCCGTGCAGGGGAATGACATTCCGGATATCATTGCCCGGTTCCACGATCTGGAGGCGGAAAAAGACCGCCAGCGCACGGAGCGATCCTTCTTTGTGCCCAAGGCGGAGATCGTGGAGAACGGCTATGACCTGTCCATCAACAAGTATAAGAAAACGGAGTATAAGCCTGTGGAGTACCCGCCCACCAGCCAGATCATGGCGGAACTGCGGGAGCTGGAGATGCAGATCAGCGAGGAAATGGATAAATTGGAAAGGATGTTGGAACTGTGATGGATAAAGTACTTTCAGCTATTGGGATACTGCTGTCTGTTTTTGGTACGGTGCTTACTCTTTGGACAACTTTTACAACGAGCACAAAATATGTAGGTACTTGCGACGAGTATGTAAATAGGCCCTTGGAATTTCCTAAGGAAAAACGGAGAGTTATAATGGGAATGGCCTTTATTGCTATGGGTGGATTATTCCAAATTTTAGGACTATTTTTATAGTGCTTTAGATTGGTGGGTATGAAAAGATGAAGGTAAGGCTTGGAGATTTAACAAGAATACGAACGGGCAAACTTGACGCAAATGCGTCATCCGTAGACGGACAATATCCGTTCTTTACTTGCTCGAAAGAGCCGCTAAAAATAGCAACTTACTCATATGACTGTGAGTGCATACTGGTTGCGGGCAATGGTGATTTGAATGTAAAATATTATAATGGAAAATTTGACGCATATCAGCGAACATATATCATCGAAGGAAATGATAATGACCGATTGTATATTCCATATTTATACTTTTTTATGGATAAATATGTTGAGGAACTCCGAAAACTATCCATTGGCGGGGTAATTAAATATATTAAGCTTGGAAATCTAACGGATGCAATGATAGAACTGCCTAATATTGAAATGCAAAAAAACATTGTAAGGCTACTATCAAAATTGAAAGATATGATTACTTGCCGACAACGGCAGCTCCAAAAGTTGGACGAGCTTGTCAAAGCCCGATTTGTTGAGATGTTTGGGGATATGCTTTTGAATCCCATGGCGTTGAAAGAGCAAACCTTGGATTCAATGGCGGATGTTGTATCAGGGATCACAAAAGGGCGAAAAACCAAAGATCAACACTTAATAGACGTTCCATATATGGCTGTATCCAATGTTAAAGACGGCTATATTGATTGGACTACAATTAAGACTATCTCAGCAACTAAACAGGAAATTAATCAGTATAGACTATTACCTGATGATGTACTAATGACGGAAGGCGGAGATCCTGATAAGCTCGGCAGAGGAGCAATCATAAAGGCACCATTGGAAAATTGTATTCATCAAAACCATATCTTCCGTGTCCGCTTAAATGAGTCGCTGATTCTTCCAATTTTTTTCGCAGAATACTTAAAACATCAGAAAGCAAAGCGTTACTTTCTTGGATGTGCAAAGCAAACTACTGGAATTGCAAGCATTAACATGCGTCAATTAAAAGCTTTGCCCGTTCTACTTCCTCCATTGCAACTTCAAGAGCAGTTTGAAATCTTTATTGAACAGACTGAAAAAGCAAAAGTTGCTGTACAGAAAGCACTAGATGAGGCGCAGTTGCTGTTTGATAGCTTGATGCAGCAGTACTTCTCATAAAGATTCCGTAAACAAAGTGCCATTTGTGTACCTTTTTTGTACCTTTTCATCAGAAAAAACTGTGGTATGATATACTTAACGAAGGCAACAGGCTTGGATACATGAAAGGAGCGGCTATGTATTTTACAAACACGATGTTTAATTCGCAGTACGTCAATCCCTATTATTATAGGCAACAGCAACCTTTGATCCGGCAGTACGATTTTCAGCAAAATTCAGAAGTTATCAAGGCGGCTCATGCCGTGAGTGATCTTTGTAAAGCTGTTAAAAAGATGGACGAGCAGCATCAGCAAGAAGCGTTCCTCGCTTGCTTAGCGGTCATAGCAAAAGAATTTGGTTGGCAGCAATAACAGATAGCGTCATCATATCTAGAATTTGCAGAAACATCATCAGCCTAGATGAAAGGATACTGGCGGAATGAAGAAAAAGACAATCTTAGCTCTTCTCCTCTTTGCAATCATAACTATTAGTCTGCCGCTTGCAATGGACTGGCTTATTGTGGGAAACGACATACCCAGCAATGTATCAAATTCAGATTGGGTCAATTTTTTCGGTGGCTATATCGGTGCTATTCTTGGGTCTATTGTTTCGCTTATAGGAATTATTGCCACTATTAGATATACCAACAGGCAAAATAAAATTGATCGAGAACTGCAAGTTCGGCCCTATTGTGTTGTAAGATATGTAAATAAGCGAGAGCCGCTTAAAGTATCAGAAATACTTGCTGGGCTGCATATAATCCCGGATTCATTTGAAAGCAACAATATACACGATGCTGGTGTCATATTTATTAAAAATATAGGTGTTGGCCCAGCGATAGAATTTGAATTTTCTGTTAATGGGATTCGTGACAATCCAAAACTTTCTTTAATGATAGAAGACATGACATCTTCATCATCTGTAAACGCACTACTTTCCGGAAGTGAAGCTGCTTTTCCAATTCGTATTTCTTGTGACTTTGATCCAATACGCGAAGAAGATTTTATCGATACAGGAGATACAGAAGAGGATGGAATGTATCGTTTCCGCTTAAAAGAAGAGATTATGTTAAAATATAGGAGTTTTGATATAGTTATCAACATGAAGTATAAAGATATGTATCATAATCAATATTATCAGCAGATTTCATTATTTGCCAATATGTTTGTTAGGGGGCGAACTGGCGAAAAATGTGCAGAGCATGCATGTAGTATTAGTCTGAAAGAAGTTACTAATCCGATAAGAGAAAAACAATGTGAAAGGTGCTGACCAATGACCAACTTTGACATATTCTCCGTCATCCCACAATTTGATCCCTTTGCCTCTGTGGCCGTTTCCGCAGAGCGGATCTTACATATCGATCCCTCCGCCTGCGTGCTGAACTGCCGCCGGGCGATGGAGTTCGCCGTGAAGTGGATGTACTCGGTGGACAAGGCGCTGGTCATGCCCTATCAGGACACGCTGGTGAGCCTGATGAACACCGAGGACTTTCGGGATATCGTCGGTGCCGACATCTGGCGGCGGATGGACTTCATTCGCCGCACAGGCAACACCGCCGCCCACACCGGCAGGAAGATCACCGAGGAGCAGGCGGCGCTGTGTCTGGAGAACCTCTATGTTTTTCTGGATTTCGTGGCCTATTGCTACGGAGAGAACTACACCGAGGGTCATTTTGACCGTGCGCTGCTGACGCAGCCCGCCGAAGCGCCGGCAGCTCCGGCGAAGGAAGCACCGGAGGTCGATCTGACCGCGCTCATGGCGGAGAACGCCGCCCTGAAGGAAGAACTGACCGCCCGCCGCGCCGGACAGCAGCAGACCTATGTGCCCAAGCCGCTGGACTTGTCGGAGTACAAGACCCGCAAGCTCTACATCGACACCATGCTCACCGACGCAGGTTGGACGGAAGGGAAGGACTGGCTTAACGAGGTGGAGCTGCCCAGCATGCCCAACAAGTCCGAGGTGGGCTATGCGGACTATGTGCTCTATGGCGACGATGGCCGCCCACTGGCAGTCATTGAGGCCAAGCGCACCTGTGTGGACGTGGCCAAGGGCCGCCAGCAGGCGAAGCTGTACGCCGACCTGCTGGAAAAGAAGTATCACCGTCGCCCGGTGATCTTCCTGACCAACGGTTTTGAGACGCGGATCACGGACAACCTGTATCCGGAGCGCAAATGCGCCGCCATCTACTCCAAGCGGGACTTGGAGAAGCTGTTCAATCTCCAGACCATGCGGACAAGCCTGAAAAACATCATGGTCGATCCCAATATCGCCGGTCGCTACTATCAGGAGGGCGCGGTCAAGGCCGCCTGTGACACCTTTGCCCGCAACCGCCGTAAGGCGCTGATGGTCATGGCCACCGGCTCCGGTAAGACGAGAACGGTCATTGCTCTGTGTGATGTGCTGCTCCAGCACGGTTGGGTGCGGAATATTCTGTTTTTGGCCGACCGCAACAGTCTGGTGACGCAGGCCAAGCGCAGCTTTGTGAATCTGCTGCCCGATCTGTCCGTCACCAACCTCTGCGAGGAGAAGGACAACTATACCGCCCATTGTGTCTTTTCCACCTATCAGACCATGTACAACGTCATTGACAGTGTGCAGGACGAGGAGGGTAAGCTCTTTACCTGCGGGCATTTCGACCTTGTGATCTGCGACGAGGCGCACCGCTCAGTCTACAACAAGTATCGGGATATCTTCAATTATTTTGACGCGCCGCTGGTGGGCCTGACCGCCACACCCAAGGACGAGATCGACAAGAACACCTACGAGATTTTTGAGCTGGAGAACGGCGTCCCCACCTACGGCTACGATCTGGCGCAGGCGGTCAAGGACGGCTATCTGGTAGACTTCATTTCCGTGGAGACGAAACTGAAATTCATCGAACAGGGCATCGTTTACGACGAGCTTTCCGACGCGGACAGAGAGGCTTATGAGGATACCTTTACAGATGAAAACGGTGAGCTTCCGGAGAGCATTGCGTCCTCGGCGCTGAACGAGTGGATTTTCAACGAGGATACCATCCGGCAGGTGCTGCATACGCTCATGACCAAGGGCCTGACCATCGACTATGGCAGCAAGCTGGGCAAGACCATCATCTTTGCGAAGAACCACACGCACGCCGAGAAAATTCTTGAGGTATTCAACAGGGAATACCCGCACCTGCCCGGTTTTGCAAAGGTCATCGACAATTACATGACTTACGCGCAAAGCGCCATCGACGAGTTCTCCGACTCGAAGAAGCTGCCGCAGATCGCTATCTCCGTGGATATGCTGGACACAGGCATCGACGTGCCGGAGGTGCTGAATCTGGTGTTCTTCAAGAAGGTCATGAGCAAGGCGAAGTTCTGGCAGATGATTGGGCGCGGTACGCGCCTGTGTCCGGGCCTGATAGATGGCGCGGATAAGGACAAGTTCTACATCTTTGACTTCTGCGGCAATTTCGAGTTCTTCCGTATGAATAAGGGCCGACCGACTGCCAATATGATCTCCCTGCAAGGTGCTATTTTCTACCTGAAAGCCCAAATCGCCTACAAATTGCAGGACTTGGCGTACCAAACGACAGATTTGATCGACTTCCGCAAATCGCTGGTGGAGGACATGGTGCGTAAGGTGCGGGAGCTGAACAAGGAAAACTTTGCGGTTCGGCAGCACCTGAAATTTGTGGAGCTGTATGCCAATTCAGGCAGCTATAACGCCCTGACTTATGAGGATACGCTGCTCATGGGGCAGGAGCTGGCGCCGCTCATTACACCGGATGAGGACGATGCCAAGGCGCTGCGATTTGATGCCCTGATGTACGGAATTGAGCTTGCTTACCTTGCCGGAAAGAAGTATGGCAAGGCAAGAAGCGACCTCATGAAGAAGGTCGCCGCCGTTGCGTCCGTGGCAAATATTCCGGAAATTATGGCGCAGTCCGAGTTAATTGACAAGATCCTGCACACGGACTATCTTGAGAATGCTGGGATCAACGAGTTTGAGAATATCCGGAAAAACCTGCGTGATCTTATGAAGTACATTCCCATCAGCAAGGTTCGATATGATACTAATTTCAACGATGAAATTCTATCGGAGGATTGGAACGAATCTGAACTGGAAAATGACGACTTGAAGAATTACAAGGCAAAGGCGGAATTCTATGTGCGTCAACACATGGATAACGCAACCATTGCAAAGCTAAAGAGCAATATTCCGCTGACAGAAGATGATGTAAAAGTGCTGGAAAATATTCTTTGGAGCGAAATCGGCACCAAGCAGGATTATGTGGCGGAATATGGGCAGAAGCCGCTGGGTGAGTTTGTGCGTGAAATCGTCGGACTTGATATGAACGCTGCCAAAGAGGCTTTTGCCAAGTACCTAAATGACACAAGTCTGGATAGTCGGCAAATCTATTTTGTGAATCAGATCGTGGAGTACATCGTCCATAACGGCATGATGAAAGACCTGTCCGTTTTGCAGGAAGCGCCTTTCACCGATTACGGCAGCATCGTGGAGATATTCACGGATCTGTCTGTGTGGGCGGGTATCCGGCAGGTGATTGAGAGCGTCAATGCAAATGCTGTTGCATAGGAAAATAGAAAGGCCGCTGGCAAATGCCAGCGGCCTTTCTACTACATATCCAACAAAACCCTTGCCCGTTTCTGCACCTGCTTTTCGATCATACGCAGGCGTTTGGCGGGTAAGTTATACCGTGGGTGCTTCTTAAAACGGAACGTCAGCAGATGCCGCAGCTTTTCCCGCAGCTCCGGCGTCAGAACGTTTTTTGCCGTGCCGAGGAAATCATCGTACACGCTGGGAGCCAGCGTTTCGATGTATTCCTCCAGCGCCGCATCGCTTGACCAGGCATCCGTACCGGCGAAATTGAACAGCGAATTGCCGTGGTCGAACAGCGGGGCAGGGGAGACAACGGTATTCGTCCGGTTGTCCACCATCACGCCGAAGTTTCCAAAGTGGCGATCCACGTTGCAGATCACAGCGTCGAACACCAGCATTTCCCGCAGCGCCGCAGTGAACTCCGGGCCAAGACTTTCGTAATACGCTTTAACGGCGTCCATACCGCCCTTGGTGACGAGATGGCCCACGGGAATGTAGGAATACTCCTTGCTGGTGAAAAGCTCACAGGTGGAACACAGAACGCCTTTCCAGCGGGAGAGACCGTAGGGAATCGCCCGAACGCCCATGGCGGCGGCGATTTGCGCGGCGTAAAACTCCGAGTATGGCTCAAAGCCCGTGTTGGACGCGCCCTCGGTGCCACCC
>CAKTNU010000029.1 GCA_934589325.1 uncultured Oscillospiraceae bacterium
ATGTGGCAGGCGCATATCGGAGCAAAGGATGGTGACGCAGAATGATAGAAGCATTCCGCAAGATATGGCAGTTTGCCGGGGACGAGAGGAAGAATATCAACAGATCCGTCGCGGTCAGCTTCCTCAACGCAGTATTGCAGATGTTCCAGATCGCGGCGATATACCTTGTCATAGCCGCCCTGACCGGCGGCAGTCACTCTGGTAAGACCGCGTGGCTCGCGCTCGTGTTTGAGCTTATCAGCATCTTCGGCGGCGCAGTTACCGCAAGCGTGTCCAAGATGTATCAGACCCACGCAGGCTATTTCATGGCCGCCGACCGCCGCATATCCATTGCCGACCGCATGAAGAGCGTCCCAATGGGCTACTTCAACGACAACAGCCTCGGCCAGCTCTCCGGCGTATGCACCACGGTCGTCAGCTCCATAGAGACGATGGTGCCCATCGTCATGGTCAATATCCTGAGCGGCCTCATCTCTACCGCGGTGTTTGCCCTTGTGATACTCGTGTTCGACTGGCGCATCGGGCTTATCACCGTCGCCGGCATAGCGCTGTATCTGCTTGTCGTCTCCGCGATGGAGAAGAAGTCCGCCCTCATCGCGGCGGACACCCAGAAGTCGCAGACCGACACTATAGAGACGGTTCTGGAGTATATTCAGGGCATGAGCGTCGTCAAATCCTTCAACCTCACCGGCAGAGGCGACAAAAAGCTGCGCGATGCGATCGAGTATTACCGCCGCAGCAATCTCGCAGTCGAGCAGGTCATGACTCCGTACACCGCCGCGCAGGAGGCCGTGCTGCAGGCGGCAGGCACCGCGATGATGCTTGCGGCCGCGGTGTTCTGCATCGGCGGCACGATGAGCCTTGCAAATGCGCTGATGACGCTGGTCATGTCCTTCCTCGTGTTCAGCCAGATAAAGCTGTTCGGCATGGGCGTGTCCATGCTCCGTCTGGCGGCCGCCGCCATCGACCGCACCGTCAAGACCGAGAATATGCCCCGCATGGACGAAAACGGCCGCGCCATATCCCCGGCAAAGCATGACATTGTCTTTGATCACGTCAGCTTTTCCTACGAGCAGAAGCAGATACTCCGCGATATCAGCGTGACCCTGCCCGATAAGACCACCACCGCCATCGTTGGACCCTCCGGCAGCGGCAAGACGACCTTCTGCAATCTCGTCGCCCGTTTCTGGGATGCCGACAGCGGCAGCGTGAGGATAGGCGGCGCAGATGTGCGCGACTATACTCTCGAGTCGCTGATGGATCAGATAAGCGTCGTGTTCCAGAATGTCTACCTGTTTGCCGACACGATAGAGAACAATATCAAGTTCGGCTGCCCCGATGCGACGCATGAAAAGGTCGTCGAGGCTGCGAGAAAGGCGTGCTGCACCGACTTTATAGAGGCGCTTCCCGACGGATACGATACGGTCATCGGCGAGGGCGGAGCCTCGCTCTCCGGCGGCGAGAAGCAGCGTATATCCATCGCCCGCGCCATGCTCAAGGATGCGCCGATAATCATTCTCGACGAGGCGACCGCCAACGTCGACCCCGAGAATGAGGACAGACTCCAGAAGGCTATAGAGGCGCTGACCCGCGACAAGACCATAATCATGATAGCGCACCGCCTCAAGACCGTCCGCAGAGCCGACCAGATACTTGTCATCGACCACGGCGAGATAGTCCAGCAGGGCAGACACGAGCAGCTGATAGCTCAGCCAGGCATCTATGCCGACTTCGTCGGCGGCAAGAAGGAAGCCGCCGGCTGGAAGCTGTGAGCGGCACATAATATAAAAACCAGATGAGACCACACAAAATGGTCTCATCCGGTTTTTTACTGCCCGGCGGCTAGTCGATCACGCCGTAGTGCTTCAGAAGCTCTATACGCTCCCGCGCTAGACGCAGACTGCCCGAGGCACTGCTCGAATCGTCCTGGCCGAGCTCCTTGAGATAGCCGAAAATACGTCCCGCCCATGCTGCCGGGAGCAGAGCCGGATGCTTCCGCAGGTACGGGAAGCGCCCCTCCATATATTCACGCGTCGGAAAGATGCTGCGCAGTATGCCGGAGCTTTCCCCGGCGCGGCTTTTCCTTATGGCGTTGAGCGTGACGGTCGATGTGTGCAGCCGGGTCAGGCTGTCCGAGCCGTACACGCCGCCGGAAAACATATCCGCGAGCATAGGCTCCGTGTCCGCGCCGATGTCCTGCCAGCACTCCGGCAGCGGCAGCGGACAGCCCAGATGCTGCGCGGCAATGCCGAACTGCGCGGCCGCGAAGCGCTCCGCATGGACCAGCCTGCACTGCACCAGCAGCAGAGGCCAGTCTATTTCCCCGGCGTACTCACGCGCCCAGAGTGCGATGTCGCAGGTCTGCCGGATGCCGACGCCGCTGTAGATGAAGTGCTTGTAGGCGTGCAGCAGCAGATACAGCAGGTGCTCGTGCGGCGGCATTGCGAGGAGACCGCCGATCTCTGCCGGAGCCGCAAAAAGCCCTGTGAAAAATGCGTTCAGGTCGTCCGGCGCCTCGCCGCTCGTGTCAAACAGATGGCGGTGCAGCTCGATATAAAACCGGCCGTCCGCATCGCGATATGTGACCTCGTCGCTGTGCTCCAGCTGCTCGTCCGCGACCTCGGTGCTCAGGCCGTATGCCAGCAGCGCCCGGTGACATGCGGGAAATTCGTCCGCCGCGATGTGCATATCGTTGTCCGCGCTGATGCGGTGATAGCTCCATGGATACAGGCGGCGGCACAGCTCGCCCTTCATCACGATCGGGTGCAGCCCCTCGCGGCGCAGACAGCGGTACAGCGCCCGGAAATCCAGCGAGTGCGCCGCCTCCGACACGGTCTGCCGTATGGCAAAGCTGCGGTACTCCGCGATAAGCTCGTTACCCTGTGCGCGCTCAAACGCGCCGGGGACGGCCTCGGCGACCATCGGCAGCAGATGCTGCTTCAGCGCCGTTTCAAACAGCTCAGGAAGCTCCGCGTCCGATAGCTCCGTCTCTGTACGCTCCCCGCGGAGTGCTGCGCGCAGTATGCGCAGAAACTCCTCCTGCGTCCGCGTCATGTGGACACCTCATCGAGCCGTATATAGCCCTTTTCCGCGAGACTGCCGGTAAATTTGCGGAACGCGGCCTCCGCGGTCTCCTCCGGGACGCCGTAATCCTGCGCGGCCAGACGGATGATCTCCGCCGTGTCGGTGTGCTTCTCCAGCAGCCGCCAGAGATATGCGCCGGGGCTTGTCACGCCCTCGATGTACGGCACCTTGCCGCGGGCATCTCCGGCGGCGACCAGAAAATTCTCTCCGCAGACGGTCACGAGCACGACGTCGGTCTGTAATGTATAAGTCATGTGATGGCCTCCATAAGCGCGCTGCGGCACAGCATGGCCGACGCCGCATCGCCGCGGTTTCCAAGCATCCACACCGGCGTCTGCCGCAGCATGATGTCCTCGAGCCGGCAGGCAGCGCGGACGTTGTCCGCCGTGACGCGGCTTATTATAAGCTGCACGAATACCGGCCCGACGGCCTCCCGCGGGCTGACGCGGCGGATGCGATTCTCGCCGCTCTGCCGCAGCAGGATTATCCCGCCCAAGGGCGCGGACAGCTGCTGCCCCATACCCTCCTTGCCGTTCCACGGCGAGGGATGGACGGTGACGCCGCCGTCACCGACGGACAGCACCGGCTTGTCGCCGTTGATTATCTGCACCTCGTCGCCGTACAGCTCCTTCCAGCGCAGATACTGCGTGGTTTTTCCGGTGCCGCTGAGCGCGGCGAATATCCACGCCCGGCCGCGCCACATAAACGCCGCGCCGTGGAACACCACGCGGCCGAAGGGGAGCAGCGCGTCGGAAATATCCTGACACAGCGCCATATATTCGATGTACGGCTCCGTGGAGCCGGGCTCATAGATGTCCCGTGCGGCGGCAAGCTCCTGCGCCGGGACGGAAACGCTCACGGCGGGCGGCTCATCGCAGAGATACGGGGCTAGGGTGGGGAGCGCATCGGGATAGCGCAGCTCGATCCCTACGGGGACACCGGCAAGTTTGATCGTCTTTTTCATACTCAAATACGCGAAAATGACGGAGGAATGGATACCATCCCTCCGCCATATCCTGTGCTGTTATCCGATGATCTTGCCCGCGCCGTCGACATAGAGCGTGTCGCCGTCAGGCATCGTCACCTTGTATATTCCGTTGCCGATGCTTTGGAGGTTGCCTCCGGAGGTATCGGGATTCCAATCGCCGTTGCCGTTAATGCCAATCGAATCCAATGCACCAGTCAGGGAAGCATTCATGATATCGTTATCCATTGCGTTAGTCCTTTCTCAGTCACTGAGCCCGTAGCGGCCGCAGGTGAGCGTCCGCGCCGTGCCACAGACCGTGGTACCGTCCATAGTGACCCAGTAGGGGGTGATAGTCAGCTGGCTGCCAAGCCCAAGCTCATCGGCAGAGTAACTGCCGACGACGAGTATGGCGTTTCTGCCGACGCCGCTGCCGAAGAGGGCGCGGGCGCTGTACATGCTGTACTGGGAGCCCATGTATTCATTGGGGACGGCCTCGCCGTTGACGAGGAATCCGACCTCTGCGTAATCATAGGAGTCAACAGCGGTGAACAGGAACACCTCGGAGCCGATCCAGCGCTGCTGGACGAACTTGGTGCGCAGGAACGAATCGCTGACGTACTTTGCGTAGATCGTCATGTCTTCGGTCACGCAGCCGAGGTATGCGGGGGTGGTGCAGCTCTCATCGGTGAACCAGCCGGCAAAGAGCTTGCCGTAGCTGCCGGTGTAGGCTATCTGTCCAACGAGGCTGTCTCCGGACTTCGCGGAGACCTCGCGGCTGCTGCCGTTGTCGTTGACGGTGATGACTACGCTGTCATCGACCGGCGGCTCGACAGGCTCGGGGTCTACAACGGGTTCGGTCGGTTCGGGGCTGGGCTCGACAGGCTCGGGATCGACGGGCTCAGTCGGCTCGGGACTCGGCTCGACCGGATCCGGGGTGGGAGTCGGCTCAACAGGCTCGACCGGAGTCGGATCCGCGGAGATGAAGTAGGACTGGACGAAGCTCATCTGCGTGGATGTGCTCTCCGCTGCGGTGCAGCTGCTGCCGACTGTGGAATTTTCAACGTCGATACGCGTGCTGGATTCCACATAGGTGCAGGTACGATTGCTGACGCTGGTGACCTTAACGCCGTCAAGAGTTATCCAGTAGGGCTGGAAGGTGAAGGGCGCGGTCTTAAAGGCTGCAAACTGCTCAGCGGTCAGCTCGTAGGCTGCAATATAGCCGCCGTCGTTCGTCTGCTTGGTGGTGCCGCTATAAGAAGTATCCTGCTGCATAATACCGTTGGAGAGGTACAGCAAGTCAACTCTGTAGGGGGTCCTACTGTAGGTCACGCGGATATCACCGTATGCGACGGAACCGTCAGAAGCCTTTTCGGTGTAATCCGTTCCGCCGATGGTGAATCCGGCCTCGCGGTAGAGCAGACGATCCATCGAGGTCAGCAGATACAGGCCGACGACCTCTTTCTGATAGCTGTCGTTGGTGAGCCAGGTGCAGAAGGTCTTGGGTGCGAGATACTTCTGGTCAACTTCCCAGATGTAGTAGGTCGCGCCGGGCTTGGGGCTGAAGCTGATGCCGGTCTCGCCGTTATCAAAGGGATAGACCGTCGCGCAGGCCGCATCTGCGAACGCGCCGCCGTAGAGATAACCGCCGGTGACATTATCAGTCAGGCTATAGCCGTTGTCCTTGACGGACTGGGAGAAGATTATCTCGCTGGTGTTGGAGCTTGCACCCTTGTCCTTGACGTGGACAACATTGAAGTATGCGACATAGTAGAAGGTGAACTGATTTGCGGCCTCCGTCAGGCTGACGGTGATGGACTTGTAGTCAGGCGTACCGTCTGCCAGCTTGTAGCCGGGGATATCCAGTGCATTCTGACCGACGGTCGCGCCGAAGCGTGCGCTGCCGGAGATGCTGGTGTGGATCTCTTCATTGGTGAGCTTGTCTACAAAGCGGAAGGTGTAGTTGACCAGATCGCGGTCATAGTACAGGTTAAGAACCAGACCCTGATTGGTGAGCGTACCTTCGGGGTTGCTCTTGTCAACATTTTTGTGGAAGCCCTCGATCTTCAGCCAATTGGCCTTGTAGTCCTTGCCGATAACGCCGTCCTGCTGTGCGGAGGACTGATACTCGGTGTATCCGTCGCCGGTGATGTTCTGCACCCAGTGGATTATCTGCACCGGGGCATGCACGGTGTCCTTAACGTACCAGAATATCAGGACATTCTCTTCCTCGTTGGAGGAGAGCACCAGGCGCTTCTGATATGCGTCGGCGGCATAGCCCTCAATGTACTCGAACTTTTCGGTGATGATGGCGGCTGAGGTCTCGCCGTGCTTATCAGCTATCAGAGGCTCGTTTGTATCCTTATCAAGATAGCGGACCGTGTATTTGACCTTCTCGACAGGCGTATAGATGAAGGTAAATTCATTGGTGCCGTTTGCATCCATGAGGATGGAGTGGCTTGAAACATCGGGGAAGTAGCCGGTCTGATAACCGGCGTACAGGTTCTCGCCGGTCTTGGCCTCGAAGGTCTTGGTGGTCAGCGCAAGAGCGCTGCCGACGGTGTCATCCGCTACCGGTGTGCCGTCTGCAAGCTGGTAGTGGATCGTATATGTAACGATCGCGTCGGTTCTCCACTTTGCGTAGAGAGTCATGTCGCGGACGACCGGCATGGACAGGTCAAACGCGTGCTCAACGCCGTTCTCGTCCTTGTAGAACCAGCCGATGAAGGTATATACGCCGTTCGAGGTGGTGTAGTCGGTAGCAAGATCACCGTGAGGAACGGTTTCACTGTGCTCAGGCGCTTCGCCCTCGGTCTTTGCATAGGTAAGAGTGTGGGTCACAGGCGTCCACTTTGCGTAGAGCAGTACGTTATCGGCGGGCATGGTGTGCTCATCCAGCTTGTACTCTTCACCGGTGCACTCCGGATTCAGATACCAGCCGGCAAACACGTGAGAGCCGGCGGGATACAGGGACGGCATAGTGGGGATAAAATCACTGTAGCTGTTCAGAGGCTGCTCAAACTTAACGGTCTCCGACTTAACAGTCTCACCGCCGTTGACAAAGGTAAGCTTATAGGAATTACGGGTGTAATAGAACGCGGCACCGGAACAGCTTGAATCCACAGCAGTACCGTGGTCATACGTGAAGCCCTCAAACTCATAACGGTCTTCAACTGTAACCGTATAACCGCCCACACCCGAAACGGAGAAGCCGGGAGTAGAAGGATAACTGCCGTTCAGATCCTCAAAGTAATAGGACATCGTACCATCACTTCCGGAGCTGCCGCTGTTGTAATAGATTTTGTCGATCGGCGGCATGATGCCGATGTAGTTGGTATAAGGACCGCTTCCATTGCGGTTTTCAGACCAGAAGGAGTTGTTGCTTGCCTTGCTCAGGACTGCTTTGTAATCAGCGTCAATATTTGCGCCCCACTTGGCGGTAATGGTGCCGTAATCGTCAGTGCTGCTGTTGGCCTTGCGGAAATGCAGAGTCTTTTCTACACGGTCATACTTGACATTGACAACGGTTGTACCATCTGCGGCAACAGTGGGAGTTTCGGATAATACGAGCCTCCAGAGCGTACTATCGGTCGTTGCTTTCACATTATATTTATAGAAGTAGTCGGTTGAATGAAATAAACCCTCACCACTGCACTTCGTATTTGCAAGTTCATCGCCGAGATATGCAGTAGGCTTGGAGGAATACTCATAATACTTCCCATTCAAATAGAGGTAATATTTGTCCCCGTTGCTGCTTGAGCCGTTATCATTAAAGTAATAGATCTTTCCGCTTTCCAAACCGAGCTTGGTGAAGTACTTTACAGCCTCATCTTCCGGTGTAGTCTCGCTACCGGTAATACCATAGCTTGTCTGATCAAGCGGAGGGTGAGCGATACCGCTGGCATTGAAAGACTCACCGGGTGTGCCGGTCGTCTCTATGCTTTCGTAATAGGAATAATCCTCATCATCTGCGTTCTCACCCCAGATAACGACGGTGACCTTTGCGGAAGCATCGGCCTTCCACTGCGCCTTATGGGTGACGCTGGCATCAGGCATGGTCGCAGGGATGGCAGGAGACCAGCCGTCGAAGGTGTAGCCCGGCTTGGTGGGATTGGCAATGCTGACGGGTGCGCCGTAACGTGCGTAGACAGGCTCTGCGCCGAAGCCGCCGTCCAGATCAAGATTAAGCAGATAATAGTTGCGGTCGTAGTATATCTCAACAACCGTGCTGCCGTCTGCCGCTATCTTGACGTCGGTATCGTAGTTCAGCGCGGTGAAGCCGGGATAAGACTTCTTGAGACCCGCAGATATCTTGCTGTCGGTCAGGCCGGTCTTTTCCTCGGTCAGTGCCAGCGTATAATTGTCGTTATCGACATTCTGCTGATAGTGCTTGACCGTGTATTTCACCTCTGCCGGACTGTAGGTGACAGTGACCTTGATGTCGCTGTTGACAGCGCTTTCCTTCAGCACGACGGTCGTCTTGTCGGCCGTGTAGCCGACCACGGTGGGGCTGCTGACCGTCCTGTTGATGGCGGAGCCTGCGGCAACCGTCGCTACCCAGTCCGGCGCGGCCTGTGTGCCGTCCGTGAACACGTAGTTGATTACGACGCTGTAGGTGTCCCTTCCATCTGCCGCGAGAGCGGATGCGGGGAACAGTGACAGCGCCATGAGCATTACCAGAAGCAGTGATAATGCCCGCTTACACTTTGACATTTTTCATTCCTCCTATGGTGCGCGTGCGGCCGGAGCCGCGTTTTCCTTTGACCGGGTGCATGGCTTGTCCCTTGGGGCGCGGGCTTTACCAGGCCTGCGCATTTCCAATTTTCAGCCCTGCATGGACCGGCCTTCTGCAAGAAATGTTATAATGTTTTGGAGGCTTTTTAAAGCTCTCCCCCTATCCGGTGTACATAGCTCCGCCAAGACTGCGCAGTACGCACCCCTAAACACAACTGATTTTACCATATCAGGCTCCGTTTTGCAAGAGATTACCGTGTGGATTTTTGGAAATTTAAGAAGTATTTACGCAAAGACTAACATTTGCATAAAAGGGGCGGAGGGCTATACTATATTAATATAGAAGCGGATCATTCCCCGTCGGCGGCGGACATCAGAGCGGGCGGGTCGAGGATGCGGAAGCGGTCGCGGCTGAAATCTATCAGCCCGTCGCGGCGCATGCGGGACAGCTCACGGGACAGCGCGCTGCGGTTCACGGCGAGGTAGTCGGCCATGTCCTCGCGGCTGAAGCCGAGCGGGAACTCGTCGCATCCGGCGTCTCGCCGCCTGTCCGCCAGCAGCATCGCGATGCGGCGGCGCAGAGACGGCGCGGAGAGATACGCGGTCTTGCGGCGCAGAGCCCAGTATTTCCCCGCAAGCTCACTTGCAAGGTTCCCGCGAAGCCGGGTGTGTGCTGGGCAGCACCGTGCGCAGCCGCCCATTATCGCCCCGAAGCTGAAAAACGCAAGCTCACCCTCGGCCGCCATCACGAGTGATATCGGGCTTTTCAGCCCGGGCGAGCTCATCAGCACGTCGCCGACCAGCGCCCCCGCGCCATGCCGGGCGATGACCGAGCGTCCGCCGTCGGCGCGCAGAGTCTCCGCCCGGACCGCGCCGCGCAGTACCACCGCGCATGCGCTCACCGCGTCGCCCTGCCGCCAGACCGCCTCGCCGCGGCCGAAATGCTCCACCCTCGGCCGCAGGCAGCCGAGCAGCAGAGATATCTCGCGTTCGGTCATGCCGGAGAATAGTCCGCAGCCGAGCAGTATTTTCTTTTCGTTTTCTGTCATGTGAAGCTCCTGATTCGTTGCCATGGCAACATACTTTGCGGGGATAATATAATATACTCAACGCAGAATGTCAATCGGAGGGTTTCTATGAAAAAATTCAGTATCTTTATTACCGTTATCCTTGTCATATCCCTGCTTGCCGCATGCGGCGGTCAGGCCGCGCCGGTGCAGACGTCCGCGCCGACCGAGGCCGTGACACCGGAACCGACAGCGGAGCCCGTAACGCCGCGCATCGGCGCGCTCACCGGGCCGACCGCCATGGGCATGGCCAAGCTGTTCGGCGACGCGTCCGGGGACTACGAGTGCACGCTTGCCGGCTCCGCCGACGAGCTGACGCCGCTCATCCTCCAGGGTGAGCTGGACATTGCCGCCGTGCCGATGAATCTTGCGTCGGTGCTGTACAATAAGACCGAGGGCGGTGTGCGCCTGCTGGCGGTCAATGTTCTCGGCGTACTGTATATCGGCGAGTACGGCTCGGAAGAGATAAATTCCGTGCTCGATCTGAAGGGCAGGACGATATACGCCACCGGCAAGGGCTCCGTCCCGGAGTATTTCCTGCGCTATGTCCTTGCCGAGAACGGCATTGACATGGACACCGACCTCACGGTGGAGTGGAAGAGCGAGCCTGCGGAGGTCGTGGCGCTGCTGAACGCCGACGGCTCAGGCGTCGCGATGCTGCCCCAGCCGTATGCTACCGCCGCCGCGATGCAACTTGGCGACGGCTTCCGTCTGGCGCTTTCGCTTTCGGACGAATGGGCGGCGCTGGATAACGGCAGCCTCTGCACCACGGCAGGTATAATTGTCCGCAGTGAGTTTGCGGACGCACATCCCGAGGCCGTTGAGAAGTTCCTCGCAGACTACGCCGCCTCCGCCGAGTGGGTCAACGCGAACACCGACGAGGCCGCCGCGCTCTGCGAGGAGCTGGGCATAGTCAAGGCTGCCGTCGCGAGGATAGCCCTGCCCAAGTGCAATATCGTCTGCGTCACCGGGGCGGATATGAAGTCCGCCGCAGGCGGCTGCCTCGGCGTGCTTTACGGCTACGCTCCCGCATCAGTCGGCGGAGCGCTGCCGGGGGACGACTTCTACTATGGCGCGTGAAAAGCGTCCCGGCGCGGCGCTGAGGATCGTCTCGGTGCTGCTGGCGCTGGGCGTGTGGGAGCTGGCCGTGCGGCTGGTGGATAATCGGCTGCTGCTGGTCGGCCCGGTCGAGACGCTGCGCTGCCTGACAGGACTCATCCGCGAGCCCGCGTTCCTGCGCGCTGCGCTGACAAGCTCCGGGCGGATAATGCTGGGCTTCGCGCTGGCGCTGCTCACGGCGCTGCCGCTTGCGGCGCTCTCGGCGCGGTATCGCATCGCGGAGGCGCTGCTGCGGCCGTATATCGTCACGATACAGACCGTGCCGGTCGCATCGTTCATCGTGATCGCGCTGCTGTGGCTCTCAAGCTCACGGCTGAGCGTGTTCATCGCGTTTCTGATGGTGCTGCCGGTGCTGTACCGGAATATGCTGACCGGCTTCCGCGCCGCGGACCGGGAGCTTATCGAGATGGCGCGGGTGTTCCGTATGCCGCCGGTGAACAGGCTGCGCTGCATCTATGTCCCGGCGCTGGAGCCGCACCTGCTGTCGGCGGCGAATACGGCGCTCGGCATGTGCTGGAAGGCGGGCGTCGCGGCCGAAGTCATCGGCGTCGCGGCGGACTCGATAGGCGGGCGGCTCTACGACGCGAAGGTCACGCTCGATATCCCGGCTCTGTTCGCGTGGACGGCCGTGACCGTCGCGCTCAGCGTCGGCTTCGGCAGGCTCACGCTGTATCTGCTGAAAAAGTGCATTAAATTCGCGGAGGGCGCATGAACGATATAACTTTGGACCGCGTTTCCAAGGCCTACGGGAACAAGACCGTCCTCCGCAGCCTCACGGCCGTGATACCGGCCGGCCGCGTCACGGCGGTCAAGGCGCCGAGCGGCGCGGGCAAGACTACGCTGCTGCGGCTGCTCCTCGGCCTCGAAGAGCCGGATTCCGGGACGGTATCAGGCGTTCCGAAAAGCTGTGCGGCCGTGTTCCAGGAGGACAGGCTCTGCCCGGGACTCAGCGCAGAGAAAAACATAAAAATGGCGCTTGGACACGGGGCGGACACCACGGAGATACGCGCCCTGCTTGCGGAGCTGGGTATTGCCGCCGAGGATGCTGCAAAGCCAGCGGAGCTGCTGTCCGGCGGTATGCGCCGCCGTGCGGCCATTGCCCGCGCCCTGCTTGCGGACGCGGAGCTGCTGACGCTCGACGAGCCGTTCAAGGGTCTGGACACCGAGAACATGCGCCGCACCGCCGCGGTCATACTGGCGCGGACGGCGAGCATGACCGTAGTCCTCGTCACGCACAGCGAGACAGAGGCGGAGCTGCTCAATGCGCAGAATATACTGAGCTTAGATTAAAACACTGCCTGCCCCGACTTGGATAAACCGACAAAAAGCCCCGATTGCCTGATCTGGGCTTTTTGCTGTTGCATTTATTCATCTTC
>CAKTNU010000030.1 GCA_934589325.1 uncultured Oscillospiraceae bacterium
TGCGGCTTTAGCTCATCCGGTAGAGCGCCACCTTGCCAAGGTGGAGGTAGCGAGTTCGAGCCTCGTAAGCCGCTCCAAAAAATGATTTGCGGGCTTTTAGATCATCGCCCGCAAATCTCATATGGCGCCATAGCCAAGTGGTAAGGCAGCGGACTGCAAATCCGCGACTCCCCAGTTCAAGTCTGGGTGGCGCCTCCATCGCCGCGGACTTATCGTTCGCGACGATTTTTTATGCGCTGCACCGAGAATCATCGCTCACTCATTCCGTCGCTGCTCACCACAATCTGACCAACTTCATCGGGCTTCGATCGGGTTATTTTCCTGACCTCAAATTCGGCTGACACTGCCAAAAGAAATGACCGGTCTTGTGACCGGCCATTTCTTTTAAACTATGCTGTCTAGTCCCCAGGTCTGCGCGGTATATAACGCCAATGCTTTATAGCGGGGCGCGGGCAAAAGCTGAACGGCAGTGCGCGCCAAGCCTCATGCAATTTGCGCCTATTTCAGCATTTCATTAAGGATCCTGTCTGCAACATCGATGCAGGCAGCGGAGGCATGGCTCAGGGCTCTTTCAAACTCCTCCGCGCCGCCATCGACGCTGTCGGAAACCGTTTTTATCACAAGACACGGAACCTTTGCCCTGACAGCGGTTATAACCAGGCCCGCAGTCTCCATATCGCATATCTGCGCGCCGAAGCTTCGGTTCAGTTCTCTTTTTGCCTCTCCGCTGCCGACAAATTTATCTGCTGACGCACACACCACGGCCTTCAGCTCCGGCCGCAGTTCCAGAGCTTTGCTAACGAGTCTCTCTGTCGTCGGGACGATCTTCCCGTCAAAATCCGGATACTTTCCCCGTTCGCCCCAGCCTATTTCGTGCGCGTCAAAGTCATAATGTACAACCCCGCTGACGACGACCGTATTCGTCAGTGCCATTTCCGGAGTCAGTCCGCCTACAACGCCGAAGTTTATTATGATCTCTGCGCCGTAACGCCCGATGAGAAGCGCTGTCGCCGCAGCCGCGGCTATCTCGCCCGGCCCGGAATGGGCAACATACAGCGTCCCATATTCCGTTCGGTACTCCATGACATCGACGCCTGCGCACTTTTCCTCGCGCACTGCCCTGCCGTATTTATTGACCACCGCGTCTATCTCTATCGCCACTACCATTCCGGCTACAGCCATATTCAGCAACTCCGTTCTATTAGGAATATATAGATCAGTTTACCAGATAATAAGTTCATTTTCAATCGGCAGCCAGATCAAAAAATCAGGCGCCTGTGGTGATAGACACAGGCGCCTGACCTATTTATCCGCGCCGATGGGGAGGGTATGGCGCGGGGCATAGGGGCTGTTTACTGCGGCTCATGCGCAGGCATGGTGCTCGTGGATATACTGCCGCATCGGGTCAGTATCATGCTCCGGCACCGGCTCCGACATGAATCCAAGGACCTCGCCGCTCAGATCAATATAGCACACATAGCTCATCCAATCGGTCATGAAATCGACTTCAACCAAAGTATTGTCGCGGCGGATGCCGATGTCCAGGACCTCCTCCGGTCTCACCCTGGCGTATTCGAAAGCGAGCTTTGCTATATAGCTGTGAATATAATCGTTCATATCTAAAACCTCCGTGAGTGTTATTGTCTCTTTCTTAGGACGCTTTTATTATCGCCCACGGAGTTTAATTCAATATAAAACGGATTTAAACCGCATTTAAATTTTTATTGGCCCAAATGTTAACGCCGCCGGCCCTGCCGCACTGCAATGCAGACTTAACAGCTCCAAAACATGCAGATATCCCCCCGGCATCGGTCATCAACCGATATCAGGGGGATATCTATTTTTTTAGCGGACAAATCATCAGAGCCCGATTATGTCCTTTATCTTCTCGAAGAAGCTCGCAATGGATGTAACTACCTTCTTTACGGTCTGCACAAAACCGACGACCTGCGTCTTGGCGTCGGAGACCTTCTTAAGAGTGTTCTGGACTTCCTCGACACGGGACTTCAATGCATCGCCGTCGAGCTTTTCAAGTGAACGGCAGAGAGTAATGAGCTGGTTTATCTGCGCGTCGGTCAGCGTGACGTTATACTGCTTTGCGATCTCCACTATCTCCTGCTTTATCTCGTCGTCGGTCATATTTTTCGTCTCGTCGAGCATGAGCTTGAGATCATTGACGATAGATGTAGAATCCATGCTGCCTATCTCATTCGCGAGCTCACCGGTAATGGTCAGCTCCTGAGTGCTGACGAGCTTTGCAACGTCATCCAGCTTTTTGCCGGTCATATCCTCGTAAGCCTTATATACGCCGGTGAGCGCGGCAGTGCCGCTGACCTCGAACGGGGCGGCTACGACTACCTTCGCATCCGTGATCCCCGCGGTCGCAAGGGCGCTTATATACATTTCAGGTGTGCACCAGCTGATGTTGCTGGTGGTGACATCCATGCCGCTGCCGTCGCTGAGAAGCTCAACGTAGACGCTCGATATAGAACGTGTGCCGATAAGGGAGCTGTCGACATAGCCCTCAAGATACTGGCGCTCCTCCGCGTTCGTGACCTTCATCTCTATGCAGCTTCCGCGCTCCACGCCGAAGGCCTGATATACGGCCGCGACCTGATCCTCGTTCAGATCCGCACCAATGACGGCGCGGCTCATGCTGTTATCCGCATATGCGGGTACGCACATCGCCGCTACCATCAGCACTGCGAGCAGCAATGTGATCATCTTTCTGGAATTTTTCATATCAACATCATCCTTTCAATACTTAGGACTCATTTTCTGCGTTTTTGTTCCATATAAATTTTCAGAGTCTCAACTGCGCGATATATGTTACCATATTGTAACCTGAAAATAAAGTCTTTTTTGAAAATCTTCATAATTTTTAATTTATGCTTCTATCTATACTCGACAAGCTGAACGATATCGTGTGGACCGGGGTATTTCTGCCCTGCGTGCTGCTGTGCGGGCTGATCATCAGCATAAAAGGCCGCTTTCTGCAGTTCCGCCTGTTCCCTGTCTCTCTGCGCCAGCTCACGAAGGGCGGGCAGGGTGACGGTGTGAGCCCCGTGCAGGCGGCATCGACCGCTCTCGCCTCCACGCTCGGCACCGGAAACATCGTCGGCACCGCACAGGCCATCGCTATGGGAGGTCCCGGCGCGGTGTTCTGGATGTGGGCCGCGGCACTGCTGGGCATGGCGGTAAAATTCGCGGAGATAAGCCTGTCGGTCGCGGCGCGCAGGCGAAACGGCAGCGGATATCTGGGCGGACCTATGTATTATATCGAGTCGCTGGGGCGGAAATTCCGCCCGCTCGCGGCGGCATATGCGCTGCTTGCGGCACTGTCGGCCTTTGGAATAGGTAATCTTTCGCAGATAAGCAGCGCAGCCGGAGCCGTGACCTCAGCGGCGGCAAAAATCGCCCCGGAACTCAACTCGGGGCATATACGGCTGTGGCTTGGCGTCGGGCTTACGCTTGTGGCCTGGCTGATCCTGCGCGGCGGCGCAAAGGGCGTCGGCCGGGCAGCGGAACGGCTGGTGCCGATCATGGCAGGGCTATTTCTGCTGCTGTCGCTCTTTGTGCTGTGCTGTCATGCTCAGGCTCTTCCCGGTGCACTGCGGGATATTATTGCCGGGGCATTTTCTCCGCGCTCAGCGGCGGCCGGGGCCGGCGGCTTCGGCATCGCACAGGCCATACAGTGGGGTCTGCGCCGTGGTGCTTTCTCGAACGAGGCTGGACTTGGCTCCTCGGCCATCGCCCACGGCTCCGCCGCGGCGCGCTCTCCGGGTGAGCAGGGGCTATGGGGAATATTTGAGGTCTTTGCCGACACGATAGTCATCTGCTCGGCAACGGCACTGACTATACTGTGCAGCGGCATCAGCATCCCATGGGGCAGTTCACCGGGGGCGGAGCTGCTGCTCTCGGCATGGGAGACCTGCATCCCGGCGGTGCCTGCCGCATGCTTCATGGCACTGTCGCTGCTGCTGTTCGCGTTCACATCTGTGCTCGGCTGGGCGCTGTACGGAACACAGTGTGTGCGGTACCTGCACGGCAAAGCGGCCATTGCTCCATACCGTCTATTCTTCTCGCTCGCAATAACTGTAGGCTGCATTATGCCACTGCGCACGCTGTGGTCCGCGGCGGATCTGCTCAACGGTCTTATGGCCGTGCCGAATTTTGTCGCGCTGTTCGCACTGTCCGGCAAAGCGGCGAGGTACGCAGAAATGTGATGTTTTTCCATCTGTAAAAAGGCTTCCCTTCACGGGAAGCCTCGGTGCCCGAATTATTTAAGCATTGTGCGGCGGGCCTTATAATCCGGCAGGTACTGCTCTATCAGTGCATAGAACTGCTTTGAATGATTCATATACCGCAGATGTGCAAGCTCGTGGACGACCACATAGTCCACAGCCTCGGTCGGGTACTGCATGAGCCGGAACGAAAACGATATCCGCCCGCGGCTGCTGCAGCTGCCGAAACGCGTTCTCGCGCCGGTTATCGTTATTCCCGCGGGCTTCAGCCCCATAAGGCGGCCATAATATTCTGCCCGCCCGGGCAGGTACTTACGCGCCGCACTGCGCAGGCGCTTTTCCTCCTCCGGGGATATCTCGGCATGCATCGGACGCTCCTTCTCAAGCTGCTTTCTTATCCAGTCCTCATGCTCCGCGACAAAGCGGTCTATCTCGCACTTGGCGAGCCGCCGCGGGGCGCGGACGAGCGGATGCCCATCGCGGACAGTGAGCGCCAGAGTGCGCCGGTCAGAACGGATGAGCTCATATTCCATCTTCAGAACCTCCTTGCGTATCCGCAGCGGCGGCAGAGCTCTTCGACCGCACGGCGGCGGGAAAAGCCCTCACGTATCGCAGCGGCACGCGGCAAAGCAAGTATATCCTCAAGCTCCTGCTCGAAGAGATTGCCGAGCGGCACATCACCGTCATGGTCAAGGCAGCACGGCACTACCGTCCCGTCGCACAGGACACCGACCTGATCGCGCAGTCCGTAGCAGAAGCAGCCGCCGTCTATCTTGTCGGCGCTTATATCCGGCCAATCGAACATGTCGCCCGGCTCGAGAAATACGCGGTCAGCAAGGCGCAGGCTGCGGCGTGACTCCTGCCACGGCTGGGGAAAGCGCCCGGCAAGCTCCGCACGGATGCGGGGATTGAGCGTCTCAAAGCCGCCGGAGTTCCAGAGCCGCAGAACGCAGAGCTTTCCGCACTCCCCTGCCGCGGCCGCGAAATCCGCGCACCCCGAAAGATAATTCTCCAAGCTCTCGCCTCCGCTGCCTTCAAAGGACTGGAGCGAGATATTTATCTTATGCACCGCCGGGCTTTCCAGCAGCATCGTACCCCGCCCGGGAAGAAGCGTCCCGTTCGTGGTTATTATCACTTTGAAGCCAAGACCCTCTGCAATGCAAAGCAGCTCGCGGAGCTGCGGATGCAGCAGCGGCTCACCCATCAGATGCAGATACAGATATTCCGTATGCGGCCGCAGGCGCGAGGCAAGGGTCTCAAACTCTGCAGGTGTCATGATGCGCTTTTCGCGGTGCGTACCGGGGCAAAATCGGCAGTTAAGATTGCAGACATTGCTTATCTCTAGATAGGCTTTTCTCAGCATGATATCATCTCGCCCCATCCCGGATTTGGGATGGGGCTTTCCTTGATTTTATTTATTCACCACATCTATGATCTCTCGCACGGTTTCCGGCGCTATTTTCACCACTTTGCGGTCATATGTTATGAGTCCGTTAAGTTCGTCCTCCACATCGCTCAGCTGGGTGTACACAGTGGCCGTAAGGCCCTGACGCACCGCGGGAGCTATCTGCTGCGCATAGAGCTCCTCCAGCGCTATCTGCAGCTGGGCGGCAGTCTCGAAGTTCTTATAGCCGAAATTGCGCTCATTAAAGCGGTGGCTGCGGACGGCATGATTGTATCCGCCGAACTCGCTCAGTACCACGGCGCGGCCAAGCTTATCGGGCTTGAACTTATATTTGCGGAAGTACACGTGCAGGCTCTTTATCCGGCCGATATGCTGGTCATGCCAGCCGGAGGCATGGTCGATGGTGCGGGTCTTGTCCATACTCTCTATGAGCCGGCACATCTTCGCCGAATCAAACTGTCCCCAGCCCTCGTTGAAGGGCACCCACATTGCAATGCTGGGACAGTTATACAGGTGCCTTACCATTGCGCCGAGCTCGGCGCGATACTGTGAGCGTCCCTCGGGATTGGTACGGGCAAACAGGGCGTAGGCGCTGTCCTTAAGGTGGATGCCGGTGACAAGCGGAGCCGAGATGACAAGCGGATCATATCTTCCGCCGCCGTTCGGCATATCCTGCCAGACGAGCATGCCGTACCGGTCGCAGTGGTAATACCAGCGCAGCGGCTCGACCTTAATGTGCTTGCGCAGCATATTAAAGCCCATGGCCTTCGCGGTGGTGATGTCGTATATCATGGCCTCATCTGTCGGCGCGGTATAGAGGCCATCCGGCCAGTAGCCCTGATCGAGCAGGCCGTTGTGGAAGTATGGCTCATTATTCAGGAACAGCCGCGGTACGCCGTCCCCGTCGTTTTCGACAGAGAATTTGCGCATGGCAAAGTAGCTCTGCACCTCGTCCTCGCCGCATTTAACCGTGAAGCCGTAGAGCTTAGGGTGCTCCGGCGACCACGGCTCAAAGTTCGGGACGGGGATGCTGGCCGGGAGCAGATACGACTCGCCGTTAAAGAAAGCATATGCATCCTCCGCATTTTCGCCAACAATCTCCGCAGATATCTCCACACAGGCGTTGTCGAAATCCGGCGTTATACGCAGACTTTTGACGTAATCGTCCGGCACAGCCTCAAGCCACACCGTCTGCCAGATGCCGCTCTGCGGCGTGTACCAGATACCGCCGCGGCGTGTTTTCTGTTTGCCGCGGCTGTGGAAGCTGCGGTCGGTATCGTCCGTTACGCGGATGGTGATGAGCAAATGTCCGTCGTCAACGGCATCGGTCACATCTGCCGAGAACGGCAGATAGCCGCCGATGTGATTCACGACCTGCGTAGAATTTATCCACACGGCAGCACACTGATCAACCGCGCCGAAGTTCAGGATGATGCGCTTGCCCGCAAACTCCTCCGGCAGCACAACATCGCGCCGGTACCACAGATATTCCCCGGCCTTCAGACTGCGGCCAACACCGGACAGCTCAGACTCCGGTGAAAACGGGACGATTATCTCCCCTTCAAACTCCTTGGGATGCCGCGCCGAGGTGGTGATGGCATACTCCCACGGGCCGTTGAGGTTCAGCCAGAGGCGGCGCGCAAGCTGAGGGCGCGGGTATTCCGGCAGAGGCATATTCAAATCAACTTTGTCAGTCCACGCTGTGTTCATAGATATCCTCCGAAAATGCTGATATTATCAAAAATACAAACTCCGGGCAGAATAGCTCCTGCCCGGCGTAGCCTGGGCAGCCCTGCATAATACCTGCCACGGGGTCTGCCTTTATCTCAATATCTCAGAACAGGCCGGGGAATCCGCCGAGACCGCCCTGGAGCTTGGTCATGGCAGCATTGGTCTGGTCGTCACAGCTCTTGAGTGCGCCGTTGACCGCGGTGAGGATAAGATCCTGAAGCATTTCAACGTCATCGGGGTCGACGACCTCGGGCTTTATCTCGATGCTCTCGAGCTGTCTCGTGCCGAGGATGACAGCCTTGACTGCGCCGCCGCCGGAGCTGAACTCGAATCTGGACGACTCAAGCTCCTGCTGCATCTTCAGGAAGTCCTGCTGCATCTTCTGCGCCTGCTTCATCATGTTCATCTGATTGCCGCCGGGATAACCGCCGCGGAATCCACCCTTTGCCATAATTTATTTCCTCCAAATATTATTTTTTTATTGTTAATCAAACAAATCTGACTTCTTTGAACTGTTTAAGTTCCTCAATGCTGCGCTGCTGGCGTGGTTTAGGCTTAAGCTCCGACAGGAGCACGCGTATCTCACGCCCCGCAGCGCCGCGTGCGGCGTCTGACAGACGCTGGATAACGTCAGGCTTATTGAAGCGGCCGTACACAAAGCCCGGCACGACCTCAACTCGCAGCACATCGCCCTCGACGGAGGCGCATATCTTGCTCTCATCGCCAATATATCCGCGCAGCTCGAACGGCAGCTTGTCCTTCACCGCGGCGCAGACCATACTCCACAGCCCGTCGTCCGTGACGGGTACAGCAGCCGCCTGTTCCTGTGCAGATATCGGCGCCGGCGGAGATACAGGCTGCGGCGGAGCAGGTCTCCGGACCTCTCTGCCGCGCAGGAAGCTGTCCTCCGGCTGCTCTTCGGCAAAATGCGACATATCCGGTTCATCCTCCGGGGCGGGAGGCGCGTCATAGTCGCTGTATTCGGGTGGATCGTACCGCTCCGGCCCGGGTTCATGCTCCGGCATCTGCACGGGGATCCCGCGCTTCATCTGTTCCTCAAGGCGAGATATTCTGGCGCGGAGCGCAGGTATACTGTCGGCCAAAGTATTGTCGCACAGAGAGACAAGGCACAGCTCTGCGGCAAGCTTCGGGTCGCGCCCATCGCGCATCGAAGCGACGGCACGCTGCACCGCATCCATCGAACATAGCAGCTCTTCCCTCGTCATCCGGGCGGAATACTGAGCGAGCTGTGCGGCACTGTATCCGCCGGACAGCAGATTTGCGCCGCCGCGTGGTGCGACCTGTATCATCAGCACATCCCGCATCAAACCGTTCAGCTCGCCAAGCAGCGTGACGGGGTCTTTCCCATCCATCCACAGCCCGTGGAACAGTTCGAGTGCGGCTACAGCATCTCTTCTTATTATATTATCAAGCAGCTCCATAACACGGAGGCTGCCCGCAAGTCCCATGGCCGAATACACCGCATCGGCATCTATATCAGTGCTTGCAGAGCACTGATCCAGAAGTGTCAGCGCATCGCGGACACCGCCGTCGGCAAGGCGGGCTATAAGCTCCGCCGCGTCATGTGTCAGCGTCATATGCTCCTGCGAGGCAATATATTCAAGATACTCCGCAATTGCGCCGCTGTCGAGGCGCTTGAAGCTGTGCCGCTGGCAGCGGGAAAGTATCGTAGCGGGGACCTTCTGAAGCTCTGTCGTTGCGAGGATGAACATCAGATGCTCCGGCGGCTCCTCAAGTATTTTGAGCAGGGCATTGAAGGCCGGTGTCGAGAGCATATGCACCTCGTCGATAATATACACGCGCTTTTTCACGGCGGCCGGTGAAAACACCGCCTCGTCGCGCAGTGCACGGACGTTGTCGACGCCGTTGTTGGACGCCGCATCCAGTTCCACAACGTCGAGAATAGAGCCGTCCGCAATACCGCGGCAGGACGGGCACACACCGCATGGGCTGCCGTTCACCGGATGCTCGCAGTTTACAGCACGGGCGAGGATCCGCGCACAGGTAGTCTTTCCGGTGCCGCGGGTACCGATGAAGATATAGGCATGGGAGAGCCGCCCAGTGATCACCTGATTTTTCAGCGTATCCGTTATATGCTTCTGCCCGATGACTTGGTCAAAGGTCTGCGGCCGCCATTTACGGTACAAAGCCTGATACATCCCTGCGCCTCCCGCTTAATGATCCCGCGGCGCCGTGCGGTGCGCCGCGCATATAATATGGCTTTTGACAAGACTGCACACCGGACCTCGAAAAATGCGATATGCCCGTTACGCCGGCAGCCGGCTCGGACCCGGCACCCTCGCGGCACACGGAAAGCACCGCTTAATGCTGCTCGGTTCCCCGCCTGACATGGTTCACGGGTTCCCGTTGCGCAAGACCGGATCGTCAACGCTGCTTACCGGGGTCAGACGACACAGAACATATCCTCAGTCTGGAATTCATCCCTGCTGTAGCGGATTGCAGGTTACAGGGCACCGCTGGCTCCCCGACTAGTGCAGCCTTGTCAAAAGCCACGTGCTTACTTTACCACAAAAGAAAAAAATAATCAATATTTTTCTCACACATCACGCAGCAGGCCAAAAAGAAAAATTTTTCTTTACAAATAGAAAATCTGTGGTATAATGAACAAGCTTGATAAGGGCTCGTAGCTCAGCTGGGAGAGCGCACGGTTCGCATCCGTGAGGTTCGAGGGTTCGATCCCCTTCGAGTCCACCAAATAGGTATTGGACGAACACCTATTTCTTCAGCGGCGGTTTCGCCGTAAAGTGTTCGCTCTGATCCACAACAGAAAAGCGCCGTCTTGGAAGTGATTCCGAGATGGCGCTTTTTGTATTTTGTATTGGTTGTACCAAAGCAATCCGCCTCTGTATCACGCAGGGGTGGATTTGCTTATTGGTCATACGGTACTCGGAATAAGCCCAAATACTTCTTAAACCTGTCTTGTACAGGAATTATTGCAGATACCCCTCCCGGGCCTTCACGCCGAAATGGGCTTCCAGTCGATGCATCTGCTCGTCGGTGATGGTGTTCACCAGGGGCAGGTGGGCAATTTTCATGTAAATTTCAGCGGCTTTCTCGGCAGTCTCGATGAGGCCGAAGGTCTCGTCCAGGTCCTTGCCTGCGCCGTAAATGCCGTGCTGCGACCAGACGACGAGACGCGCGGTCTGCATTTTCTTCGCCGTGGCCTCGCCGATCTCATTGGTGCCGCATAGCATCCAGGGCAGCATGTTTACCCCATCCGGGAACACCACGATGCATTCCGTGCACATCTGCCAAAGGGTGCGCGTGAACGCCTTTTCATCCAGCGTGTGGATATAGGTCATGGCCAGCAGGTTCGCCGGGTGGCAGTGCATGACCACATGATTTTCCGGGTCTACTTTCAGCCGGGCCGCATGGCTCATCATGTGAGCCGGGAACTCGGAGGTGAACTTGCCGCCGTCGGTGAAGCCCCAGAGCAGCTGGGCGGTCTCGCCGCCGTTGGTCAGCCGCACCAGGCCCAGGTTCACGTCCGGGGCGTACTGGACGTTCTTGAAATATTTGCCGGTGCCAGTGACCAGGAAATACTTTCCGTCCAGTTCCGGGCAGGCGAAGCCCGTGGGGATCTCCCGCAGGACCTTGTTGGTCTCCACATAGTCGGCAACCTCGGCCTCGCTGAGCAGCAGACTTACATTGCCGCCGTTCCGCTCGTCCCAGCCGTGGTTATACATATTGGTGGTAGTGCGGATCATTTCCACCATCCAGGAAGCAGTCAAAATGTCTTTCATTATCTTTTCTCCTTTACCGGGTGATAACGTCTACGGGAACATTGAAGATTTTTGCGACCTTCAAGATGGTGTCGATATGGCGACCAACGGCAGCGGCCATGTGGTGGGTGGGGCCTGCCTCGCTCCAACGGTTGACAAACTCTCTGGCTCCGCAGGTGAAGCGGGTGCGCATATTGGTATCGCCGAAGGTGAAAATCGGACCTTCCTCGTTGACGCCCTCGGCCACCACGAACTTAAAGCGGCCGTCCCTGTCCTGCATGATGCCAAGATAAGTTACGGGGCCAACAGGGGGATAAAACTGGGTCAGATACCCGCCGCCGGTCTTGCCGTGGAAGACAGGGACGATCTTCATCGTGGGCTTTCTCGCTTGGGAAATGTCCGCGTCTCCGGAACCGGAGTGGCCGATGATGCAGATATCCTCGTCAAAATCGATGGAGTACATCTCGGAAAGCTGGCCAGTGCCGGAAATGGTCTTGAGGATGCTCATGGCCATGGCTACCTTGATGTCGCCCTCCACGGCGCAGGCGGTGCCCTGCTTGATGAGCATGGAGAAGGCGGGGATCAGCATGGAGTCCAGCTTGCCCGCCACACCTTGGGCAAAGCCGTCATAGTGGGAGGCTACAAAGGCGATTCTCTCGTCCTTGACCCACTGTTCAAAGGCGACTACATACTTTGCCATATCCCAGACGGTTTCCACCGTGGCCCCACCCTCAATGTCGAAGGTGTTCAGAATGTCCTCGGCCTTGGCGCGGATGGCGGTTTCGTCCGTGATGTGATCGGCAATGGCCCACATCTTTTCCCAGTCGAACTGCTTGGTGTAGAGCCACATCCGGTGGTATAGGTTGGTTTCGTCGATGTACAAATCCATCATGCCGGGATAAGGCCTGCCGATCTGGGCAAGGTTCGTATCGCGGAAGCGACGGCGCACCTGCGCGGCGCGGCACCAGTCCTCGATTTCCGCCTGCGCAGCATCGTCGCCGCCCTCCACCACGCCGGTAATGACGGCGTGGCGCTTCCCGGCGCGCTCCTGATCGGCGACCATCTCGCCCACAGCGCCGCAGGCGTACAGGGTCCCCAGCCAGGTGGGGGTGTCGGTGTTGGCATA
>CAKTNU010000031.1 GCA_934589325.1 uncultured Oscillospiraceae bacterium
CTCCGGCCAGAAGACCGCCACCGCCCGCCGGGGCGATGACTATATCCACACTCGGCAGATCGCCTAGTATTTCAAGGCCGAGAGTGCCCTGACCGGCGATGACCTCAATGTCGTTATACGGATGCAGGAAGGTTGCCCCCTCTTCCTCGCATATCTCGCAGGCGCGCTTGTACGCATCGTCATAGCAGTCCCCTGCGAGGACGACCCTTGCGCCGTAGTTCTCCGTCGCCTGTACCTTTGCGATGGGCGCGGCCTTGGGCATAACTATCGTGGCCGGGATACCGAATTTTCTTGCCGCGCAGGCGACGCCCTGCGCATGGTTCCCGGCGGATGAGGCAACGACCGCCTGAAGCCCGCCGCGTTCCATAAGCGCGGCGATCTTATTGCTCGCGCCGCGTATTTTAAATGAGCCGGTCTTCTGGCGATTCTCACATTTCAGGTAGATATCGCCGCCGGTCATGGCGGAAAAAGTTGCGGAATGGTCAAGCTCCGTGTGGTGCAGGATTGGCTTCAGCCGCTCTGCCGCAAGCTCGAAATCTTTCAGTTCGATGTTCATGCACAATGCCTCCCGATATCGGTTTTGTACATTATAGTACTTTACGGCGCTAAAGGCAATGCGCATTTTAATATTTGTTTTTATTGCCACTATTTGCGGCTTATGGTATAGTATATTGTATTATATTTTTTTGAGGACATTTATGAAAACGGAAAAGGAAGAAGAGAACCACAGCAATTTCAGACTGATATGGAGTTTTCTGAAGGGCAGTAAGGCGCTGTTTGCGGTGTGCATAATTTCGGCGGCGCTTATGGCGCTGGCGGACATGGTCATCCCGCAGATAATCCGCGCCGCGATAGACAACGCCATCGGCGGCGCCCCGGCGGATTACCCGGCGGCGGTCATGCGGCTTGTTGACCGCGCGGGCGGCTTCGCCTACCTCGGAGAGCACCTGTGGATAATGGCGCTGGCGATAGTCGCTGTCGCGCTCGTGAAGGCAATAAGCCAGTATCTCTTCCGCCTGACGAACTCCATGGCGGCGGAGACGATGGTCAAGACCATGCGTGACGGGCTTTTTGAGCACATCGAGCATCTGCCATTCGCGTGGCACATGAAAAACCGCACCGGCGACATCATCCAGCGCTGCACCTCGGATATAGACACGATGAAAAACTTCATCTCCGAGCAGATGACCTCGCTGCTGCGCATCGTCATCCTGCTGACCATGGCGGTCATATTCATGCTGGGCATGAACGTCAGGCTGACCTTTATCGCCCTCATCCCGGTGCCCGTGATAATATGCTACTCGCTGCTCTATTATAAAAAGGTGGGCGAGGGCTTCCTCGACTGCGACGAGAACGAGGGCAGGCTCTCGGCCATGGCGCAGGAGAACCTGACGGGCGTTCGCGTGGTGCGCGCCTTCGGGCGCGAGCGCTACGAGCGCGACCGCTTTGAGCAGCAGAACGAGTTCTATACCTCGAAGTGGGTCAAGCTCGCCAAGGTCATGAGCCGCTACTGGGCAAGCTCCGACGTGCTGTCCGGCACGGAGGTGCTGCTGGTGGTCGTGTTCGGCGCGGTGTTCACGCTGCGCGGCGAGATGACCGCCGGCGAATATGTCACCTTCATCGCCTATAACTCGATGATAGTCTGGCCGGTGCGCATGCTCGGCCGCATGATCTCCGAGATGAGCAAGGCCGGCGTGTCGATAGAGCGCATCGCGTATATCATGGATTCGCCCATAGAGCAGGACAGACCGGGCGCACAGACGCCGCCGCTTGACGGCGATATCCGCTTTGACCATGTCAGCTTCGCCTACGACGGCTGCCCCGAGATACTGCACGATATCAGCTTCAGCATGCCCGCGGGCTCCGTCCTCGGCATCCTCGGCGGCACCGGCAGCGGCAAATCTACCATGATGTTCCTGCTCGACAAGCTGTATGAGCTGCCGCCGGAGCAGGGGAGTATAAGCATCGGCGGCGTGGATATCAACGATATCAGCACCCCGTACCTGCGCGAAAATATCGGCATGGTGCTGCAGGAGCCCTTCCTGTTCTCGCGCTCGATCGCGGAGAACATTGCCATTGCGGGCGAGGAGGTCGACATGGCCGCCGTCCGCGAGGCGGCACGCGCCGCCTGCCTTGACGAGACCGTCGAGGGCTTCACCCAGGGCTACGACACCTTTGTCGGCGAGCGCGGAGTCACGCTCTCGGGCGGACAGAAGCAGCGCGCCGCCATTGCGCGCACGCTCATGCGCCGCCAGCCCATCATGATATTTGACGACTCGCTCTCCGCGGTCGACACCGAGACCGACGCGAAGATCCGCGCTGAGCTTGAGCGGCGCTTCGGCTCCGCCAGCATCATACTGATCTCGCACAGGATAACCACGCTCTCCAAGGCCGACTGCATCCTTGTGCTCGACAAGGGACGCATCGCCGAGCGCGGCACGCATGACGAGCTTGTAGCCGCCGGGGGCATATACCGGCGCATATACGATATCCAGACCGCGGGCGCGGAGGAGGCGGCGGAATGAAAAAACGTGAAAAGACCGGCCTGCCCTTCTTCGGCGTCGGCAAGATAATACCCTACCTCGCAAGATACAAAAAGCAGGTGACGGCGATGCTCGTCTGCGGCCTGCTCGGAAGCGTTATCGACATCGCGCAGCCGATACTGCAGCGCTATTCGATAAATCACTTCATCGGCGGCGCGACGCTCGATACGCTGCCGTGGTTCATCGCCATATACTTCGGCACCATACTCTTCTCCTCGGGCGCGAACTATATATCCTGCACCATAGCGACCTGCATCGAGGTCTGGCTCGACCGCGACCTGCGCAACGACGCCTTCGCGCACCTGCAGACCCTGTCGTTCTCCTACTTCAACCAGAACAGCGTCGGCTATATCCACGCCCGCGTGATAAGCGACAGCTCACGCATAGGCACGCTGTTTTCCTGGTCGCTCATTGACGGCGTGTGGCAGATGACCTACCTCGTCGGCGCGATAGTCGTCATGCTCGTCATCAACGCCCGCCTCGCGCTCATGGTGCTGCTGATAATGCCGCTCATCGTGCTGCTGTTCTCGGTGTTCCAGAGCCGCCTTGTCCGCGTCAACCGCGAGGTGCGCGAGATAAATTCCCGCATCACCGGCAATTTCAACGAGGGCATCACCGGCGCAAAGACGATAAAGACCCTCGTCATCGAGGACAAGATACACGACGGCTTTGTCGAGGATACCGCCGCCATGCGGAAAAAGACCGTCCGCGCCGCGCATCTGCGCGGGCTCTTCGCCTCAACTATGGGCTTTGCGTCGTCGCTGGCGCTTGCGATAGTCCTGTGGCGCGGCGGCTACATCGCCGCAAGCGAGGTCGGCACATTCTCGATGTTCATGTCCTACGCACAGGGGCTGATGGAGCCGGTGCGCTGGATAATCGACAGCATATCCGACCTCATCACCACGCAGGTCAATATCGAGCGCCTGTCGAGACTGCTGGAGACAGAGTCCGACGTCGTCGACAGCCCCGAGGTCATCGAAAAATACGGCGACTGCTTCGACCCCAAGCGCGAGAACTGGGAGCCGATAAAGGGCGACGTCGAGTTTGAGGACGTCAGCTTCAAATATCCCGACGGCGACGAGTATATCCTCGAGCACTTCAATTTAAAGATCCCATTCGGCACGAATATTGCCGTCGTCGGCGAGACCGGAGCGGGAAAGTCGACGCTCGTCAACCTGATATGCCGCTTCTATGAGCCGACATCCGGCCGCGTCCTCATCGACGGGCGCGACGCCCGCGAACGCTCACAGCTCTGGCTCCACTCGGCGATAGGCTACGTGCTGCAGACGCCGCACCTGTTCTCCGGTACCGTGCGCGAGAATCTGCTCTACGGCAGCCCGAACGCGAGCGAGGAGGATATCCGCCGTGCGCTGGAGCTGGTCTCGGCACAGGGCGTGGTGGATAAGCTCGAAAACGGGCTTGAGACCGACGTCGGCGAGGGCGGCGACATGCTCTCCACCGGCGAAAAGCAGCTGCTGTCCTTCGCCCGTGCTATCCTTGCCGACCCGCGCATCCTCGTGCTTGACGAGGCGACCGCCTCGGTCGATACGATAACCGAGCAGAAGATACAGTCCGCCATAGATACGATAATCCACGGCCGCACCTCCATAGTCATCGCCCACCGCCTCTCGACCGTCCGCAATGCCGACCTTATCCTCGTCGTCGACGACGGGAAGATAGTCGAGCAGGGCACCCACGCGGAGCTGATGCGCGCCCGCGGCAGCTATTACCGCCTCTATACCCGACAGTATGAGGACGAGGCCACCAGCCGTCTCCTCGGCGAATGACCCGCCCGCGGGGTAATCTGATATGTAAGATATAAAAACAGCCCGGATACCATCCGGGCTGTTTTGCTGTATAAAAGCGGCAATGTCTCACTTGCGGCTTCCCCTTCAGGGGAAGCTGTCAGCCAACGGCTGACTGATGGGGCGCCGGGCTTATGTAACTGCCAAGGTAAAACTCTGCAAGTAGCCGAACACGCCTTGTCCACCCCCGCCGAAGGCACGGACAATGGCACTTGTCCAAGCCCGGCGCCTCCATCGGCGCTCCGCGCCACTTCCCCCTGAAGGGGGAAGCAAGAGACGATTTTTTTTTACTGCGGTGCTGTCTTTTGCCTATCGGCAATAGTCCTACCCTGGCGACCCCATCCCCCTTCGGGTACTGTCTCGCCGCGCCGCCGCTTCGCTACCCTAAAAGGGAAAGCGCTCCGCGACAAAGATTCAAGCGGCAGCGTCGAGTCTCCGCCCTTGGCGCCCCCTCTGTGAGAGCTGTCGGCGCAGCCGACTGAGGGGTCGCCGGGGCAGAGAAAGTGCCAAGGCGAAAAAGACAGGGCAGGATCCAACTTCCTGCCCCCACAAACAAAAAACCGCCCGATACCGGGCGGTTTAAAATCCTATTTTATCTCGAAATCAGACGAAGTGGAGCACGAGCGTCAGCAGAACGAAGGCCAGCGCAAACCACTTGGTGGCCTTTGCGAGCTTTGCGTCAAGCGTCTTTGCCTTACCCTTGGACAGGAAAGTGTCCGCGCCGCCGGAGATGGCGCCGGAGAGACCGGCACTCTTGCCGCTCTGCATCAGCACGATGACGGTAAGCGCAAGTCCGGACAGAACCTGAAGTATAGTAAGAACGATGTTGAGAGCACCCATTATATTCAATCCTTTCGACGTTGTTCTCTGTCAGAAAATTATAGCTTAATGAGTATAACACAGGCTCCCGCACAATTCAAGTACTTTTTTCGCATCCTAGACATAATTTTCAATCATTTCGACTCCGCTCCCGCTTTACCCGCGCCGCAGCCTCGCCGATGCCGCCGGGATATTGCCCCGAAAATGAGCCAATGTCAGGCAAAACCCCGGTTCCTGACTGTTTCCGGATATTATTTGCTTGATTTTTGTGGAATATTGGTTTAGTATAAAAATAATAAGCGGGGGGGGAGATCAGCCCGTCCGCGGGAAAAGGAGGACAAGCGCTTTGGCTAACGACAAGGGCGAGATAAAGGTCAAAAGCCTGCAGAAGGCTCTGATGGTGCTCGACTGCTTTGCCGAAAAGCAGCCGCTCGGCATTACCGAGATAAGCGAAAAGCTCGGGCTGTATAAGAGCAACGTCTATGACATTCTCACTACGCTCAGCGCGATGGATTATCTCGACAAAAGCACCGAATCAAGCAAATATTACCTCGGCAAGAACATCGCAAAGCTCGGCCGCGCCGCCGCCGAGAGGTACAGCTTCCAGAACGTTGCTGCGCCGTATCTGCATCAGGCCGCAAACGAGGTGGGGGAAATAGCGTATCTCACCGTGCCCATCGGCTACCAGCTCTATTATATCGACACCGCCGTCCCCAGCGGCACGAGACCATACGTCTCCGCCGTGCTGCGCAACAGCTACGATAAGCTCAACTGCACCAGCTCCGGCAAGGCCATGCTCTCGCATATGCCGGAGGAGTTCATAGACGAATACCTCGCCTCGCCCCTTGAAGCGATGACCGAGCACACCATAACCGACCCCGAGCGCATGCGTGCGGAGCTTGCGGAGGTGCGTATGCGCGGCTACGCGATAGACGACGAGGAGTACGCCATCGGTCTCCGCTGCGTGGCCGTCCCGATCCTGGATCACGACGGCGCGGTGCTCGGCGCAATGAGCGTCAGCGGCCCGTCCGCACACTTTACCGAGGGGAAAATATGCTACTTTGCTGAAAAATTAACTAAATATGTTCGTGAAATTCAAAACAAATTGTGATTTTACATAAAAAATTTATTAATATTTTGTGTCTTATGCGAATTGCAAGCAGAGTTTGTTTGTGCTAAATTTTAAATCACAGTAGTTTTTCTTTTTTTGAATATGTGCTCAGAACGCAGTTCTTTAATTCAGAACAATAATGCGTAATTGCTTTGAGGTGCCTGCCGCGCCTCAATAAATCGTTCTGATACGCAGAACACAGTTCTAAAAAACCGGGAAGCCCAAAAGCTTCTCAAAAATTTGTTCTGATGTGCAGAACGTGGTTCTGAAATTTGAGAACGCCTGCGGCACATATCCGGAGAAGGAAAGCGAAAAGAAGTGAAAAGAAAAAGAGACGAAAAGGAGACACAAAACATGGCAAAAAAGAACACCAAGAGATTCCTGCTGCTCTTCGCACTCGGAGTCGCCTACGGCTTTATGTATGTCATGCCCTACATGAAGTCCAGCTTCTATGATCAGATGATCGCCGCGATGGGCTGCACCAACGCCCAACTCGGCTCCCTGATGACCTACTACACCATCGCACTCACCATTTCCTACCTGCCCGGCGGATGGATAGGCGATAAGTTCAACCCCAAGCCCGTCCTGCTGGCCTCCATCTTCGGCCAGGCGATCCTGAGCTTCCTGTTCATGTTCACCTACCAGAGCTACACCATGGCAGTCATCATCTGGATACTGATGGCTCTCACCGGCGGCTTCGCCTTCTGGCCCGCGATCATGAAGGGCATCCGCATGACCGGCAGCGACGAAGAGCAGGGCAGACTTTATGGCATATTCGAGGCTCTCAACGGCTTCGCATCCCTGCTGCTCAGCTTCATCATGATCGGCGTTATGGCAGTTGTCGGCGGCAGCGACATGCTCACCGGTTTCAAGAGCGCACTTGCATTCATGGGCGGCCTGTCCATCGTTTCCGGCCTGCTCGTTCTCTGGCTCATGCCCAAGAACGCCGAGTACGGCGCTACCGACGCTGACAAGGCGAACAAGATCACCGCAAAGGACTACATCAACACCTTCAAGATCCCCGGCGTGTGGATCATGGCTATCCTCGTATGGTGCTACGTCACCGTTTCCGCAGTTGCAAGCTACCTCACCCCGTACAGCACCAGCGTCCTCGGCATGTCCGCGGCTCTCGCAGCCTCCATCGGCACCTTCCGCACCTACGGCTGCCGTCTCATCGGCGGTCCTCTCGGCGGCTACATCGCAGACAAGGGCTTCAAGTCCGTCGCCAAGGAGCAGGTCCTCGGCCAGACCGCCTGCATCGTCACCCTTGGCATCTTCCTCGTCCTGCCCACCGGCGTCAACGGCGGCGTGCTCGTCGTACTGCTTCTGCTCGTCGGCGTTGCAATGTTCCTCTGCAAGGGCACCTATTTCTCCATTCAGGCTGAAATGGGCATCCCCACCAACGTTTCCGCTACCGCAGTCTCCATCGCTACCCTCATCGGCTACCTGCCCGATATGTTCGTCCACACCATGTTCGGCAACTGGATCGACGCGAGCGGCGATGCAGGCTACAGAAAGATACTCATGTACGGCGTTGCGACCGCAGTCCTCGGCGTTATCACCGCTCTTGTTGCGGTAGCGCAGTCCAAGAAGGTTGCAGCACGCAAGGCCAAGGCAGCGGAGGCCTGATATCTGACCCACGGCAATTCTTTTATGTATAGATAAGGAGCGCAATTATGAGTAAAGTAAAACTCAACATCAAAAATTGCAAGGGCTGCGGCTACTGCGTAGCCGAATGCCCCAGAAAGGCAATTTCGTTCACCGGCAACATAAGCGACAAGGGCTATGACACCGTTCAGGTCGACGATTCGCTGTGCGTTGCCTGCGGCTCGTGCTACCGTGTCTGTCCGGACAGGGTATTCGAGATTCTGGTTTAACAAAGAGAGGTGCGTAAAATGTCAAAAGAACTGATGAAGGGCAACGAAGCCCTTGCCGAAGCTGCAATACGCGCAGGCTGCCGTTTCTACAGCGGCTACCCCATCACTCCCCAGACCGAGATCCTCGAGTACCTTTCCTGGCGCATGGATGAAGTCGGCGGCACCTTTGTGCAGACCGAGTCCGAGCTTGCCGGTGTCAACATGCTCCTCGGCGCTGCCGCTGCAGGCGCAAGAGCGCTGACCAGCTCCGCAGGCCCCGGCTTCTCCCTTAAGCAGGAGGGCATCTCCTACCTCGTCGCGGCCGATATCCCCGCCGTCATCATCGACGTCATGCGTATCGGCACCGGCCTTGGCGACATCGCACAGGGTCAGGGCGACTACTGGCAGCTCACCCGCGGCGGCGGCCACGGCGACTATCACACCATAGTCCTCGCCCCCGCAAGCGTTCAGGAGAACTGCGACATGATGCCCGAGGCATTTGATCTTGCCGAGAAGTACCGTCACCCCGTTCTCGTCGCCTCCGACGCCGCTATCGGCCAGATGGTCGAGGGCGTGGAGCTGCCCGAGATGCACGAGCATGATGTTGATACTTATGATTGGGCTCTGCGCGGCTGCCGTCACGGTGACGCCCCCCGCAAGGTCCAGAACACCTACTACACCAGACCCGACTACGTTGAGTACCTCACCGAGAAGTACGCCGAGATGGAAGCCAACGAGCAGCGTTGGGAGAGCTACTACGCAGAGGACGCGGACCTTGTCCTCGTCGCCTACGGCATAAGCTCCCGCATCGCCAAGGAAGCGGTCGACATAGCGCGTGAGCAGGGCCTCAAGCTCGGCCTCATCCGCCCGATAACCCTTTGGCCGTTCCCGGTCAAGGCTTTTGACGCCTGCCCCAACGCAAAGACGTTCATGACCGTCGAGATCAACATCCTCGGCCAGATGGTCGACGATGTCAAGCTCGCAATCAAACAGCGCGTGCCCGTCGGCTTCTACGGCACCTACTTCGGACTTCCCGAGAGCGAGGATATCATCGCCAAGGCGAAGGAGCTTCTGGAAAAGGAGGGCAAATAAATGAAACTCAAAGCACCCGAATGTGTATTTTCTTCCGCCAACTTCTGCCCCGGCTGCGGGCACGGTCTGGCGAGCCGTCTGATCGGCGAGGTCGCCGAGGAGCTCGGCATCGTTGAAAAGACTATAGCCGTTGTCGACGTGGCCTGCTGTTCTTTCCATATTGACTACTGGAACTTCGACACCATCATGTCCGCACACGGCCGCGACCTGCCCACCGCCGTCGGCGCAAAGCACATCCGCCCCAACTGCGCGGTGTTCGCCTACCTCGGCGACGGCGCCGCATACTCCATCGGCATGGCGGAGACCATACACGCCGCCCTCAGAAACGACAATATTGTCGTTATCGTCATCAACAACAGCGTTTTCGGCATGACCGGCGGCCAGATGGCACCCACCACTCTGCCCGGCGAGAAGACCGCGACCTCCCCCAAGGGCAAGGATCCCAGCCGCTACGGTACCCTGAGCGGCCTCGAGCTTGTCAAGACCATGGACGTCGCCTTTGCCGCCCGCGGCGAGCTCGTCGGCTCCGCAGGCATGATAAACGCAAAGAAGCTCATAAAGAAGGCATTCGAGCACCAGCTCAACGGCGACGGCTTCAGCATGGTCGAGCTGCTCAGCCCGTGCCCGACCAACCTCAATCTTTCCCCGGTTAAGACCAAGGAATTTGTACACAACGAAATGACCAAATACTTCCCAATCGGAGTGTTCGTGGATAAAGGAGGGGCAAAATAATGACTGAAATGGTCTGCGCCGGTTTCGGCGGACAGGGCGTCCTCACGACTGGACTTATAATTGCTCACGCTGCAATGCGTCTCGGCAAGGAGATCACATGGTATCCTTCCTATGGCTCCGAGATGCGCGGCGGCACCGCGAACTGCACCATCAAGATAAGCGACAAGGCTATTGCAAGCCCTGTCGCAAAGCACCCGGACATCGTCTGCGCGCTCAACGCTCCCGCAGTCGACAAGTTCGAAGCGTCGATCAAGCCCGGCGGATACCTCTTTGTCAACGCCTCCCTCGTTGACGCGGACAGAAAGTACAGAGACGATATAAAGGTCGTTTCCGTCCCTATGTCCGAGATAGCCATGCATCACGAGAACCCCAAGGGTGCAAACCTCGTGCTGCTCGGCGCAGTAGCCGCACACACCGGCATCTTCAATGTCGATGAGCTTGACGAGCAGGTCGAGGCCTACTTCGCCAAGAAGGGCAAGTTCAATCCCAAGAACTCCGAGTGCCTCAGAGCCGGAGCCGCACTTTGACAATTATCAAGCTCTCCCGTATTATACGGGAGAGCTTGAGTGAAATTCCGAATTGCCGCGGCTGCTCCGCTCACACTACATATATGGAGAAGATGCGATGAATAGTTTAGACATAGCGATAATCCTGGCGTATTTCGCGTCAATGATCTTCTTGGGTGTGTACTCGAGCAAAAAGCAGAAGAACGTCGACGATTACTATGTCGGCGGCAGATCCATGGGCGCGCTTAAGATAGGCGCACTGTGGATGGCCGGCTGGATAGGCGGCTCTTCTGTTATCGGCACATCTTCAAATGCGTATTCCCTCGGCATAACGGGCGTATGGTACGTCGTCGCGATAGCGGGCGGCTGCATGATATTTGCGTTCACCATGTCCGCGCCGATAAAGCGTATCAGCCAGAAGCTGAACAATATCACCCTCCCCGAGCTTATAACCACACGCTATGACAGTAAGAACGGCATCATGTGCAGCATCACCACGATACTCGCCATGGTGGGCTATACCGCGGCACAGTTCGTGGCCGGCGGCTCCATCCTCAACGTTCTGACCGGCTGGGATCTGCGCGTGTGCTATATTATAGCGGCCGTGGTCATCGTTTTCTACGTGTCCACCGGCGGTCTGCTCGCCGTCACCTACACCGACATGGTGCAGATGCTGCTGCTGATACTCGGCGTCGTCGTCATCGGTGTGCCGGTCGTAAACTCACTCATAAAAACCGAGGGGCTGAGCTTTGCATCCCTGCCCGAGAGCTACTTTGACCTCGGCTCCTGGGGCTGGGGCACGATAATCGCCCTCGCACTGTCAACCGTGCTGTCCTTCTTCACCAGCATGGACAGCTACACCCGCTGCATCGCGGCAAAGGACATCAAGAGCGCCAGACTCGGCACCATTTATGCCGCCGTCGCCGTCCTCTGCATCGCCGGTGCCAGCACCTATCTCGGCATGGCCGGCAAGCTCCTCCTGCCCGAGCTTGAATCGGCAAACAATGTCCTCGCGATGCTCATCGTCAACGTCCTGCCGCACGGCCTCAAGGGACTCATCCTCGTCGGCATCCTCTGCGCGATCATGTCCACCGCCGACATCTCCGTGCTCACGGCGTCCGCAAGCCTCACGAAGGATATCTATCAGAAATACGTAAACAAAAATGCTTCCGAGAAGCAGCTTATGCGCATCGGCTTCTTCTGCTCCGTACTGGTCGGTCTCGCCGGCGCACTGTTCGGCTGGTTCAATCAGGACATTATGAACCTGCTTCTCGTCACCTTCACCATCAACTCCGCCGGTCTGTTCCTGCCCTGCGTCTGCGCGTTCTTCTGGAAGAAGTCCTGCGCCTCCGGTTCGTTCGTCTCCATGGTGTCGGCTACCGTTATCGCAATAATCTGGTACGTCGGCGGCAAGGTCAGCAGCCTGCCGGTATTTCAGATAGACGCTATATGGCCCGCGTTCGGAGTGTCCGCACTGCTCTACCTCGTCATCTGCCTCACCCATAAGCCGACGGCGGAGGAGCAGGAAAAGTCCGAGCTGTTCTTTGCAGTTCGCTGAAAAACGTAAGACCTGAAAGGAGAGAGTTTCATGAAAATAGTCTTTGCTGAATATCCCGAGACCAGATACCGCAATATAGACACAGAGCTATCCTATATGCCGGAGGGCACCGAGGTCGGTTTCGCCGTTTACGACGAGAATAACCT
>CAKTNU010000032.1 GCA_934589325.1 uncultured Oscillospiraceae bacterium
AGGTTGCAAAGCACCTCAAGCCCGAGGGCGTGATGGTCGTGAATCTGAATATGACCTCACGGGAAAACGGCTCCATAAACGAATATCTGTGCGACACGATGGCGAGTGTTTTCGCCCATACCTACATTGCCGATGTCCCCGGCAATACCAATACCGAAGTGTTCTGTACGAACGCTGACGGGCTGCCGGAGCGCTTTGCAAATAGCAGAGCGGCGCTTACAAATCAGCGATATGCCTCTATGATAGACACTGTTGCCGGTGCACTCACGGAGTACGAGGGCGGCGTGAACATTCTCACTGACGATAAGGCTCCGGTCGAGGTCCTCGGCATGCGTGTACTGGACGAGCTTATCTCCGGCGAGCTGAATTATTACCGAGATCAGTTCAAGGAAGGCGGCCTTGCCGCACTGCTCGGTGCATGACACTCAGCGGAAATAGCATCAAATATAAAACCACGGCGGCGCAGGTATCTGCGCCGCCGTGGTTTGGTTATATATCAGTATCAACAGTCAGCCGAATGACAAAATTACGATTTTTGCGGATGCGATCAAAGGATCAGCAGCGTTGAGACATAATTTCTGATTGATTATGGGAGTATTGCAAACTCTATATCCACGGGATATACGGCCTCGGAATCGTGCGGCCAGTCAAAGAAAAGCGTTATGTCACGCACATTTTGCTTAGGATCATTATGGGCGGGGATAAGCTTAACTTTTCTGCTGTTTTGGACCCAGCCGAGACTTACGATTTTCTTTATCGTTTTTTCCTTATAAGATTCCGGAGTATCCGGACGAAAACATACTCTGATCTGTTTCACGTTTGCACCTCCCATTAATGCTGTATTATAACTATAACACAACAATGTTGAAAAGAAAACCGTATTGAATAAAAAAAGCGAGACTGTAATTATAGAATTTCAGAAAACGCAGATATATCAACGGTTTGCTGGTAGTCGGAAGATATATTTATTTAATTAATATATGTGGGAGCCGCATTTCTGCAAATATGTGCGCTGTAAATTTGCTGTTGAATTTTACAGCAGAATCGGATATACTATGTTTGAAGGGAGCTGATAGATATGCCTAACATTAAGCCTATTTCCGACCTGCGAAATTACAGTGAGGTGCTGCATGATGTGGCCGTGGGCGCGCCTGTCTTTTTGACGAAGAACGGGCGCGGACGGTACGTCATCGTGGATATACAGGACTATGAGAAAACGCAGGCGACCATTCGCCTGATGAATGAACTTGCGAAAGGCCGTCACTCCGGCGAGACGGAAGGATGGCTGACACCGGAAGATATGAGGGCGTACTTCCGCGATAGAGTGAATGAAGAATAAAATTTATTATTCGCCCGAGTCCCGTCGTGATTTGGATGATATTTGGGACTACATCGTATCGGAGCTTCAAAACCGTTCTGCTGCGGAGCGCGTGATCGATCGCATTATGGATGCGGTTGACCAGTTGAAAAGCTTCGCAGGGATGGGAACCCCATTATCCTCTATTGCAGCCGTCGGTACGGACTATCGTTTTCTTGTCAGCGGCAATTATATGGTGTTTTACCGTGTGCAAGGCAGTGATGTCTATATTGACCGAGTTCTGTATGGCCGCAGCGATTACATGAGCGTCCTATTCAAAGATTTGCTGTGCGAAGAAACAACTGAATAAAATTAAAAATCGGCAAGTATCTAACGATACTTGCCGATTTTTGGTCCGAGTGACTAGATTCGAACTAGCGGCCTCTTGAACCCCATTCAAGCGCGCTACCAACTGCGCTACACCCGGAAACACTTGCTTCATTCAGCTTGATTATATTAGCACACCTGCGCGGAAAATGCAAGACTTATTTTCACATTATTGCAATTTTTTCTCGCATCCGCGCAGGTATTCACTGATCAGCGGCTGATAACGGCACAAATCGATTCACTCTCGCCGGGCACCTGCGAGCCGAAGATGTACGTCGTACCGTCAGTACACCTCACCAGGAGAAACGGCGGGCATGTCGGGTCAAGACACAGCTTCACGCTGCCAAGCTCCGCTGCCGTAAAGTTGCCCTTCAGCAGATGCTCGGCGCCGGTGCCGAATGTGCGTGTCAGCCGAGTCGGGAGTTCATCAAGCAGCTCTGCCTGCGAGATATCCGCAAGCTCTATCTCATAGGCTGCACTGCTGCCGCAATATGCAGTGAGCTGCGTCTCCGTGACTCCAAGCGAGACCGGGCGGTTTGTTGCGGCGTCGATGATTGCACCGCAAAACGGCAGAGCGAGCAGAAGGAGCGTGACTGCTATTGCCAGCACCCGCCCGCCGGGACGCGCCAGATTGACCGTCGTATTGCTTCCGACGCGGCAGTTAACGACTGTGCGCATGTCGTTCGGGTCATAGTACATCAGGCCGCCGAGCCATTTTGCATCCTCGTCCGCATACCAGTCTGTGCCGCTGTCAGCGGTCAGCTTGGCCTGCAGCGTGCGGGTCTTAAATTCTATACACAGCACCGCAGTGACCACGGCGGCCGACACCGTCATGATCCCGATCATCGTCCATATCGGATCGGAGTGAGCTGCAAGCACAGCCCAGCTCATCAATGCAAGACCGTATGCCGCGACGAGCCATAGCCGATCCCAGCTCCGTTGACGGATGCGCGTCAGCGTATTAGTAAGATCAGTGTTGCCGTCGACCAGCTCCGCACGGCGCCTATATGCGATCCTGAAGCATATTAGACACAGCGCGGCACCAAGAGCATCGGCGGCATATATAGCCCAACTGCTGCGCTCAAACGCCAGCGGAAGCAGCGCCAGAGGCACGGCGGGGACAAGACTCCATGTCGGCAGACCGCGTGGCTCCTGCACGGCCCCGAGGTCAACTGTGCGTATCTCACCGCTCCCGGCGGCCCAGCCGCGGCTGTGCTTTATGCGCTTTAGGTCACGGTTGCAGCGAATGTACGGAATGTACGGCAGTACTATGCAGAGATCAGTCCAGATAAGGAATACGCTTAATGACGTTGATATGCTCTTAACGAACATGCACGGAATGGTGACGGCGGCCAGAACGATGCAGACGACACGAAGCTCTTTTCTGAACTGGTCGAGCCGCTGTGTGACCTCATCATCGCTGCGCCCCTCAAAGGGAAGCGTCACACCGACGGCAATATTTTTTGTAAACTTCGCCTCGCTGCCGAGCATTTTATACATCAGCAGCGGCAGCCATATCAGGCTTGCCCAGAGAATAATACGCCAGATCATGTCAACATCTCCTTTATGACGGCAAAAATCACTTCTCCGAATACAGTTCTCCGCACAGCTGCAGCACATCTTCACGGCTCATGCCGGCCAGCCGCAGCTCCGACAGGCTGAGACGCAGAGCATCGATCGTCTCCGACCGCACAGCGCCGCCGCTTTGCGGGGCGATGGCCGCACCGCTGCGGCGGTCGGTAGTTATATAGCCCTCCTGCTTCAAAAGCTGGTAGGCCTTGCTGACGGTCATTACGTTTATGCCGCTATCCTCGGCCAGCGCACGTACCGTCGGCAGACGCTCTCCCGGGCGCAGGCGGCCGTCCGCTATGCCGACGACTATCTGGTTCCGCAGCTGCATATACAGCGGGGTATCGCTGGAAAAATCAAAATGCAAAAGCATTTTCTCACCTCTTCGTATTATATACAATAATACAAACAATACAAAATGTCAAGAGGAAACACATGCATGCATCATGTGCAGTGCAGAGGGGGACGGAAAGCCTATTTCTCATTATTTTCCTATGCGATAATCTATATTGCAACAGCGCCAAGTGACGGCCTTCGTAGAATTACATAATTATAATTATCATATCTTATGTAAACTTAGGAGGACAAGAAATGGCAACTGAAGGAGGAAAACTCTTTGCCGGGCGCGCCGCGTTCGGCCGTGCCGATCCGCGGTTCCGCACGGCACTGCGCTGCGGCGGCTACATGCTTGCCGGAGCTGTGACCGCCTGTGCACGCGTCCTGTCGTCGGGGGCACCGTTCGGCATGGCCTTCGTCGCGGCTGCGGGGCCGGGACTCAACGGCGTATTTGCGCTTGCCGGAGCCGCACTCGGCTATCTGCTGAGCGGCGGTATCGACTGGGGCATACGCTATATCGCTGCGGCAGTGCTGGTATACACGATAGGCTTTGTGTTTCAGGAGCTGGAATTTTACAAGCGCGGCCTGTTCATGCCGCTGGCGGCCGCGCTCGTAATGGCGCTCACCGGTTTTCTTGGCAGCTTTTCAGTGCCGGCGGGGGATGTTCCGCTGGCGGCAAAGCTGGTCCTGGAGACCTCGCTTGCGTTCGGCGGCTGCTATTTCTTCCGTGAGGCAGTGTCAGCGGCCCCGAGAACCAGCGAGACGGATGAACTGCGCCACAGCGCGGCGCTGCTCATTTCTGCGGCCTGCGCACTTATTGCAATAGGGCGTATCGAATTGTTCGGCCTCGTGTCCGTCGGACGCTGGGCCGCGCTGCTGCTGGTGATGGCCTCGGCAATGCAAGGAGGCATGCTCACCGGCGCCGCGGTCGGCACGGTGCTCGGCATCGCGATGGACATTTCACAGGGCGGTGCACCGTTCTATACAATGGTTTTCGCGTTTTCCGGGCTGCTTGGCGGAGTGTTCGGCAAGCACGGACGGATATTGTTCACGCTGTCGTTCCTCGTCGCAAACGCCATTGCTGTGATCTGCGCGTGGGATCCGGACAGATATCTCGGCGCGCTGCTCGAGTGCTTCTGCGCCGGTGTAGTGTTTGTGCTGCTGCCGTCACCTCTGCTGAACCATGTTGGCGTCATGCTGCAGCGCATGGAGGGCGGCAGCGGTGAAACGAATCTGCGCCGCTACGTTGCCGGACACATTCGTGAACTGGGCGACGCGTATGCAGAGCTGTTTGAAGTCGTGCGGCGCAACATCGCGGAGCCGTACAACGACGAGAACATAGCGAAAATATTTGACCGTGCGGCCGACCAGGTATGCGTCAAGTGCAAATTCAAAAACCGCTGCTGGAATGCCGATTACGTCGACACGCTCTCCGCGATGAACGATGCGTCCAGGGCCATGCAGGAGCACGGAAGCCTTGAAAATACGGACTTTCCCGGCTTTTTCCGCGAGAAATGCGTAAACCTGATGCCATTTGTTGCGGCGGTCAACGGAGAACTGCGTGCTATGGCCTATCGTAGGCAGCTTCAGGCGCGTCTGAGCGAGAACCGAAGCGCGGCGTGGGGGCAATATCAGGATATGTCGTCCATGCTCGGGCGAATCGCAGCGGAGCTGAGTAGCGTCAACGGAGCTGATCCGCTGGCTGAACGCCGTCTTCGGCGCTATCTCAAGAGCCTCGACATAGATGCAGAGACTGCTGTATATCGCGACGGCCGCGGCCGCCTGCGCGTCAGCATTGAGAGCGGCCGTTTGAGCCCGCTGACAGGGGCGCAGGACTGGCTTGAAAAGCTGTCGGGCGTTGTAGGAGTGCGGCTGTGCCTGCCTCATGAACTGCCTGACGGCTGCTCGTGCATGACGCTGCTGGAGGCGGAGCCTCTGGCGGTGTCGGTCGGTATTGCGGCGCTGAAAAAGCGCGGGGAAAAGGTCAGCGGTGACAGGGGCAGCTATTTCAAGACTGATTCGGGAGTTCTCTGCGTGATACTCTCCGACGGCATGGGCACAGGCAGCGATGCAGCCAAGGAGAGCGCCGAAACGGTGGGCATACTCGAAAAATTCCTGCGCTCCGGAGCTGACCCCGCGGTTGCAATGAAGCTATTGAACTCCGTAATGCTGCTGCGCGGCGGCAGCGACAGTTGGGGCTACGCGACAGTCGATCTGATGTGCGTCGATCTGTTCTCCGGCGAGACCTGCTTCTATAAGTACGGCGCTGCACCGTCGTATGTCATGAGCGGCGGCCGCATACGCCGAATCAAGGGCGAAACGCTTGCGGCGGGACTGAATCTCGGCGACGGCGAGGCGCCGGATCTGGTGCGGATGCGTCTGCGCCCTGGCTCGACGGCGGTAATAGCATCGGACGGCGTAATAGTTGACGACGATGACGGCTGGCTGAAAACTCTGCTGCAAAAAAGCGGTGATGATATGAAATCCCTTGCAAAGGCGGCGCTGCGCGAGGCGGAACAGCAGTACGGCGCGGAGGATGACATGACAGTAGTGACCGTGCGTGTCGAGGAGCGGGTATGAGACCGCCGCTGCGCTTCCGGCTAGCGGATATCGGCCGGGTGCTCAAGGATGCGCTGTTTACAGTACCGGAACCGGCAGCTCCGCCGGAGCCGCTGCGCGGCACTGCGCGGCGGGTCATCGTTGTGCCGTCGCCCGACCCGAAAATATTTGAGCAGGCGGTGTTTATTGTGAGCGACGAGTACCTGCGCACGCCGGGCAGGAGTCAGACGGAGCTGCTTCGGCGGGCGCGGGAAGCTGCCGGCGGATATGCGGCCGAGCATCTGCCGCGGAGCAGGGTGCGCCTGCGCCCGGCGGCTTTACTTACCGCAGCCTCCGCCGTCGTGCTCTTGACGCTCACACTGCTGACTCTGACAGGACACATATAAGGGAAACCCGGCGAATATTTTCGCCGGGTTTCTGCCTTGCTCACTTTGTGAGAGCTATTTTCTGATTTCTATATCCTGCCCTGTGCGGTCTCTGCAATATGCAGTATCAGTTCTTCGGGTGTCGGCAGCTCGCCCTCTCGGGGGACGCTCTGCCAGAACAGCTGCACCTGCGGGTCGGCGCTGGCCAGCCCGTTTATCATGGCTATTTGAATGTTCTGCCGTACTGTGTCGACGCTGACGCCGCTGTCCGCGGCGATTTTTCTTATCGCATTTTCGGCGATCTGTAACTTAAGCTTATCCATATCCTCACCCCTTGTAAATCTATACCACCATATTACAGCACAATTTACTTAAAGTAAATAAATATATAATTAAATTCAATTATAATTTTGCCTGATTGTTGGTAGCATATCCGCATGGAGGTACAGATATGCATACCAGATTTGCCGAGAAATATATAACCATGGGGCTGAAGATCGCGTATTACCGCAAGAAGGCCGGGCTGACGCAGGAGCTGCTGGCCGAACGGATAGGCCGCAGTGTGAATTTTATTGCGCAGGTAGAGGGCACGGGGACCGTCAGAGGCGTGTCGCTGGAGACGCTCTTCAGCATTGCCGAGGTTCTGAACATTCCTGCATCTAAGCTGCTCGAGGACGATTGATTTATGATAGAAAAACTGCACGACGGCGGAAAAACCGCTGCATCAATATTCGCCGCTTGCAAAAATCGGCGGCGGGGGATATAATCTTGCCGGTGATATTATGATAGAAACTACAGAAAAAATCACGACTGTTGATCTTGCCGGTGTTGATGAGCTGGACATTGTCAAGACCTTTGAATGTGGCCAGTGCTTCCGCTGGAACGCAGACAGCGACGGGGTGTACACCGGCGTCGCTTTCGGCTTTCCTGCACGTGTATGGGCGGAAAACGGCCGCGTATATCTGCGCTCTGCTGCGCCTGAGGATATGTGGCGCAGCTACTTTGACCTTGACCGCGACTATGCGGCTGCGTCGAGCGGCTTTGACGGCGGGGATTACCTCGCCGAGTGTGTGGAGTTCGGCCGCGGCATACGTATTCTGCGGCAGGATGGATGGGAGGCACTGTGTTCGTTCATCATCTCACAGTGCAACAATATCAGCCGCATCAAGGGCATTGTAGAGCGTCTGTGCGAACTGTTCGGGGATGAGCTGGAGTTCGAGGGGCGCCGGTATTACTCGTTCCCGCCGGCCGAGCGCATCGCGGAGCTGAATGTGGATGAGCTTGCACCTCTGCGCTGCGGATACCGTGCGCCGTATATCATCTCGGCGGCCATTGCGGTCGCGACCGGAGCGCTTGATCTGAAGGAGCTTGCCGCGGCGGACAGTGTCACGGCTAAAAAGGAGCTTTTGAAGCTCAACGGTGTCGGCGAGAAGGTGGCAAACTGCGTTGTTCTGTTCGGACTGTACCACATGGAGGCGTTCCCGATAGATGTCTGGATACGCCGTGCACTGAAGGAACACTTTCCGCCCGACTTTGACCCGGCCACGCTTGGCAGCTGTGCAGGTCTTGCCCAGCAGTATATATTCTATTATGCCCGCAGTCACGGTAATGATGAGAAAAATTGAGCGGAGGAAAAAATCCGACGGATACAGCCAAGGAATGACTTAAAAACAATAGCACCGCATAAAAAGACCCGTTCACGGCACAAATGGCCGCCGAACGGGTCTTTTTGCTATGATAATGCAATAAAAAAGTACTTTCATATCCGCCCTGCGCGGCAGAACGGACAGCTTATTTTGAATAGTCATTGAGACAGGTTATAGTCCCGCCGATGTTTGCGGTGCGCAGAACGTAATCCAAGGCGTCCTCCGGGTACTGGCAGAGAGCAAACATGTCAAGGCAGCTTTGATCCATGAACCCCTTTTTCGCCAGATTGACGAGCGTGAGCTCAAGCGCACAGTAAAAATCCATCGTGTTCAGCAGCGCTATTGGCTTGCTGTGCTTGCCGAGCTGCCGCAGAGCCAGAGTGTCAAACAGCTCGTCAAAGGTACCCAGACCGCCGGGCAGCATAATGAAGCCGTCTGAGCTGTCCTGCATGATACGCTTGCGCTCGGCGAGACTGTCAGTGTAAATGAGCTCAGTGCAACCCGGATAAGCGGCGCCTTGAACGCCGGATTCCCGCGGCATGACACCGATTATGCGTCCACCGTATTCATATGCGCCGTGTGCCGCCGCACCCATGATGCCGACATCGCTGCCTCCGAACACGAGTGTGTGCCCATGCTCCGCAATGAGAGCTCCGAGCTCCGCAGCTGCTTCGTAATATTCTCTGTCAAACCCACGGCTCGACGCGCCGAATATGCATATGTTCATGTGAGCTCCTATATCCGCAGTATTTTTATCTGTGTAAGCTGGGCATTATTCCGCCGCCGCGTTTATATAATTATAATAGCCGGGGCGAAATATGTCAATGTTGACGGCTTGTTTATACGCGTCTTACTTTTCTTTATAATTAATTGTCGGCTTCTGGAATAGCGTCTTAACGGGCTTCGGCACTATAATCATGCCATGAGCAGCGGGACGACCGCTGAAATGTTACTGTGAAAATTTTGGAAAAGGGAGGAATCATTTTGGTAACATTTATAATCGGCCTCGTGATCCTTGTCGTCGGCGCGTATCTGTACGGCAAGCTGTGCGAGAAAGTGTTCGGGCCGGACGACCGAAAGACCCCGGCCTACACAAAGCAGGATGGCGTTGACTATGTGCCTATGAAGGGCTGGAAGAACAGCCTGATAAATCTGCTCAACATCGCCGGAACAGGCCCCATACTCGGTCCCATTCAGGGTATACTCTTCGGACCCATAGCCTTCATCACGATCCCCATCGGCAATATTATCGGCGGTGCTATGCACGACTATTTCTCCGGCATGATCTGTCTGCGCGACGGCGGAAGCCAGATGCCGGACATGATAAAAAAGTACACTAATAAGGGCGTTTATTGGATATATAACATATTTGTGTGCCTTCTTCTGCTGCTTGTCGGCGCGGTGTTCATCTACACCCCGGGCGATATCGCGGCAAAGCAGGTGTTTGGTTTCTCCGGCGAGGCGACCGCAATATCGACCTGGGTCATCTACGGTGTCATATTCGTCTATTACCTCGTAGCTACCGTATTCCCCATTGACGCAATAATCGGCCGCATCTACCCTGTGTTCGGCGCCATACTGCTGTTCTCTGCGGTCGGTGTGTTCATCGGCATATTCGCCAAGGGCTACCCGCTGGTAGAGCTTTGGAACAGCACCTGGGCCTACGGTGGTGTCAACTATTCGCAGTACTTCGCGGAGGGACACTTCCTGCCTGTGTTCTTCGTTACCGTTGCCTGCGGCATACTTTCCGGCTTCCATTCCACTCAGACAGCTATAATATCCCGTACCATGAAGAGCGAGCGTCAGGGACGCAACACCTTCTACAACATGATGGTGCTCGAAGGCTTTATCGCGATGGTCTGGGCTGCCGGCGCAATGGGCGTGTATAACCTCGGGCTCCAGGAGGCCAATGCACAGCTTGCGACCAACACCGTCGGCATCGTCTGCAAGGACATTCTCGGCAATGTGGGCGGCATTATAGCTCTGCTCGGCGTCATCGTTCTGCCGATCACCTCCGGTGATACCGCGCTGCGCGCCCTGCGCCTTACCGTGTCCGACACGCTGCACATTGACCAGAGTACCAACGGCAAACGTCTTGGCCTGTCGTCCCTCATATTCCTGCTCGTCGCCGGCATACTCGTCTGGGCGAAGTTTGACGTCAACGGCTTTAACACACTATGGCGCTACTTTGCATGGTCTAACCAGACTCTAGCACTGTTCGCGCTTGCGTCGATAACCGTGTGGATGTTTGAAAACGGCAAGAGTAAGTGGAGCTGGATGCCGATGATACCCGGCGTGTTCTATGCGTTCATCACCTGCACGTTCATCGCCAATGCGAAGATAGGCTTCAACATCCCGTGGACCGCTGCCTACCTGATCGGTATAGCCTTTGCTGTGGCCTACGGCATTGTAGTCGTATGGTTCGGCAAAAAGCGCAGCAGCGCCACGCTGAAAGCGTAAAGCAAACAGCAGTAAATAAAAAACCAAGAGGTCAATTATCTGACCTCTTGGTTTTTTCAGCTTTGGCCGACTGCATGGGTGCTGAGATATTCAAGGACCTTACTGCATCCGGCGCTGTTCAGCGTCCGACCGTCTCCGGAGGAATACTCGGTGCTGAGGGAACCGTCAGCCATAAGCGCGGAGGCAATATCCGCGTAATATACGCTAGACTCGATGCATACCTGCTTGAGCCATGTCTGTGCCTGCGCGATACCGACGTTTGTCAGACCGTCCGTACCTACGTAGTTTGCGGTGACAGGCAGGAGCGAGCAGACGATTATCGTTGTGTCGGGACTTGCGGAACGTATGGAATCGATGAGCCCCTTATAGGCCGAACGGAACGCATCCTCCGACGCGGCAGCAAGCCCGTCGTTGCCGACGCAGAGGACGAGCAGCTTAGGCTGGCCGATCATTGCGGCGGTAGCTGCGGAGATTTCCGAGCCGTCAACAGGGTATTTTATGACGCAGGAAGAGAGACTCTCAATAGGGATGGTTCCGCCAGTGCTGCCCCAGACCTGCGTGTTCGCGCTGCCGCCGGAGAGCATGCCGTAATCGCGCATACCTATCATAGTGCTGTCACAGATGAAGGTCAGACCCGCGAGGTAGTCCTGCCCTGCATTCTTGGTCTCCTTGAGTTGGTTCAGCTCGCCGGGAGCAAGCGGATCCTGCTGAGCGGTACCTTCGTCCTTAATGTTTATCGAGCCGAGGTCGACCGACGGCTTTTCGCTGCTGCCGCTGTAGCCGTGTGCCATAGCGAAAATCAGACCGAACAGCACCGCGATAAGACATATAGCAATGCCGATCGACCAGAGAAGATCCTTGAGTCCGGTTATTTTGCCTATCATTGGTATCACCTGAATTAAAAATGGTTTACATAATGCAAAAACTGCTGCCGCTTTTATACAAGCTGCCGAGCGGGAAGCCCGATGTTAAAGATACGGCGGACTGTTGCCAGTCCGCCGGTTGATCTTTGTTTTAGCAGCTTACTCCTGCTCGGCCAGAGCCTTGGCTTCCTCTATGACCTTCTGCTGTACGTTGCCGGGGGCTTCCTCGTAACGGACAAACTTGCAGGTGAAGGAGCCGGCGCCCTGAGTCATGGAGCGCAGGTCGATGGTGTAAGAGGTCATCTCGGCGA
>CAKTNU010000033.1 GCA_934589325.1 uncultured Oscillospiraceae bacterium
GCTTTGGCTATGCCCGCAATCGCTTCAAATGACATTGGCACACCTCCTCTTTGTCAATTTTGTTGGTTTTATAACACGTGTTCCGGAATTTGACATGCCCGAAACAACAATGTGTACAACACAGTCATAATACCCTAAAAATGCACGGGTTTCAAGGCAAATATGAGCGTTTTGCCTGTCAAAATTCCTACACACCTGTCAAAAACGTAACTTACCCTATATTAAAGCATATCGTTAATATAATATCAAGACCCCTGAATAAAAAAATCGGAGCAGCTAAGCTCCGATTTTAGATCAATGTCATAAAAACCCGCTATACGTCTTGTATAGTTTCGACAAGAATTTCCTGCTGTCGACCGTCGGCAGCGTTTATATAGATCTTGACCTGCTTTTCACCGTCAGTGCAGCTCAGCTCGTAGCAGGGGACTGGCTTCCCGCCGGGAGAATTTATTATCACCCGCCTGCACGATCCGGCCTCGAGTCCGCTTGGCAACTTCCCGCGGGCTTCCTCCTCACTTATCTGCCATTCGTCCTCGCCAGACTCCGGCTCAGACCAGCCGGAAGCGTCAAAGGAATAGACCTCGCCGTTATCGAGGGCTATCGAAATGCGCAGCGAGTCGTCGAGACAGACCGCCCCGGAACCGTCCGTGCAGACATATTCAAAGGATGCGACAGCGCCGTTTTCTCCCTCGGCATTGAGCTCGAGACCGTCAAAGCCGCGGCCGGACAAAAACTTCTCTGCTATGCTCCGCGCCTGCGATATATCTATCTCTGCGCTCTCGACAAGGCGCGAATCGGTCATGCCCTCCACACCGGCGGAGCCGACAAAGACGTACTTCGTCCCCGCACCGTAGCAGCGCAGCCGCTCCTCGCCCTCATAGCCGTACTCCTTCTGCAGCTCCTCCGGAGCTGCGCCGATAAACTCGGCGGCCGCGGCAAGCATCTCCTCGTCGCTGAGCTCACCGCTGCGGGTAAGCCTCTGCGCGGTGAAGCGGCCGTCGTAGTCCGGCATGTCCGGCATATCAAATTCACCCTCGTATTCCGTCAGCCGCGAGCTGAGAGTCACGCTCCCTGCATCGCTCCCGACGTTGCGGAGCTGCTGTTCCTGACGGTCTATCATCACGGCGCCGTCGTTTATGCTGCCGCGCAGCTCCTGAAGCAGCGCGCTGAACTCCGCGGCCTTGTCAGAGAGACTGCGCAGAGTCTCGCGCTGCTCATCTGTCAGCTCGCTGCCCTGCCGGGCGAGTGATGCCGCATAGTCTCCGGCTGTGCCGAGAAATCCGGCCGTGCGGCTCAGCTCCTGCGTTGTGAACGGCAGAGTGGACATTGCGGCCTCTGCCGCCTGTGCAGAAGCCTGTATCTCGCCGCAGACCTGTGCGCACATCCCGGTATCCGCGGCGTACACGCCCTTTTCCAGTGCCCGGCTCAGCTCATCCACCGACGCTGCGGTCTCCTCGAACGCCCGTTGGGATGCATATTTCGCGATGAGCCGGTAATTTTCCAGCCGCATGTGGCTGATGCAGGAATAGACCGACAGCACGGCTATGGCCGCCGCCGCATATATAGAAACAAGCCGTCTTGCCTTATGTGACATATAAAAACCCCCTTACGGAGCTATTTTTCTCCGCAAGGGGATAATTACTAATGAAAATTATGGAAATTTAGACATTATGCCAGCTTGTCGAGTGCGATGCGTATTCTCCGCAGGGTCTCATCCTTGCCGAGGATGCGGCATATCTCCACCGCGCCGCCGGGCGTTACGGCTTTGCCGGCAGCGGCTATACGCACCGGCCACATGATCTTGGCGTTTTTGGCTTCCATGCTCTCCGCAAGGCCGACCATTGCCGCCATGATATTCTCGTCGTTCCAGTCGGCGATGCCCTCAAATATCGGGGTGATACGCTCCAGCACAGCTTTGGCCGAAGCCTCGTCGGACTTGGACTTTTTGTGGACGAACAGCTCCGTGCCGTACTCGGGCAGCTCGTCGAAGAAATCGACCTTCTCTGGAATATCGGTCAGCACCTCGGTGCGCTGCTGAAGAAGCGCGGCTATAGCTGCGGCGTCGTACTTCTCGTTCCTGACGCTCTTGCGGATGAAGGGCTCTGCGACCTTTGCAAAATCCTCGGCGCTCATTGCACGGATGTACTCACTGTTGAAGTAGCGCAGTTTTTCAATATCGAATATTGCGGGAGATTTGGAGATGCCGGTCAGGTCAAAGACCTTTATGAGCTCATCAAGCGAGAATATCTCCTGCTCGCCGCGGGGACTCCAGCCCAGCAGCGTAACGTAGTTGAGCACCGCATCGGTCAGAAAGCCCTGCGCGATCAGATCCTCGTAGGACGGGTCGCCGTGGCGCTTGGACATCTTGTTGTGTGCATCGCGCATAACGGGAGAGCAGTGGACATACTTCGGTATATCCCAGCCGAAGCCCTGGTACAGCAGGTTATACTTCGGTGCGGAGGACAGATATTCGCTGCCGCGGACAACATGTGTGATGCCCATGAGGTGGTCGTCAATAACATTTGCAAAATTGTAGGTCGGCAGGCCGTCGCGCTTTATCAGGACCTGATCGTCAAGCGTGGTGTTTTCGACCGTGATATCGCCGAAGATCTCATCATGGAAGGTAGTTGTCCCCTCGTGCGGGATGAGCTGGCGGATAACATAGGGCTGCCCGTCGGCGGCACGCCGGTCGGACTCCTCGCGGCTCATGGTGCGGCACGGGTCATCGGCGCGGTCAAATTCGCCGCTGTCCTCCTCGCTCTCGGTCTTTTCGCAGAAGCAGCGGTAGGCATGTCCGCGCTCTACCAGCAGCTCCGCATACTCCTTATAAAGCGGGCGGCGCTCGGTCTGCACATACGGACCGACGGGACCGCCGACATCGGGGCCTTCGTCGTGCTCAAGATGGCACTCGGCCATGGTCTTGTATATAACGTCCACCGCGCCCTCGACCAGACGGCCCTGATCGGTGTCCTCAATGCGCAGAATGAACTTGCCGCCGGCGTGACGGGCGATAAGGTAGGTGTAAAGCGCAGTGCGCAGGTTGCCTACATGCATATATCCGGTGGGCGACGGGGCAAAACGGGTACGCACCTCGCCGTGAGGAATACGAGCCTCCATGTCCTCGAACCATTTCATATCTTTCATAATAAGCCTCCAAAAAGCCCGCGATCACGGACTTGATATCAGGCTATATATTATTTTACATTTTACCGCTTGTCAAGTCGAACTTGATTTGATACAATATAAAGACGCTTTATAGCTATTATTTTTTCCACACAGAGATTGGAGAAAAGATCATGGAAGAAAAAAATGCCGTCAAAAAGACGCTGCTCTCCGGCATACAGCCCTCGGGCGACCTGCATCTGGGCAATTATCTCGGTGCCGTGAAGAACTGGGCAGCGCTCCCTGACGAATTTGATTGCTATTATTTTATGGCCGACCTGCATACACTGACCGTGCGCCAGAACCCGGCCGAGCTGCGCCGCCGCTCTACCACCCAGCTCGCGCAGTATATTGCCTGCGGCCTTGACCCGGAAAAGAACGTTCTGTTTCTCCAGAGCCATGTCCATGAGCACGCGGAGCTCGGTTGGATACTCAACTGCTATACGATGTTCGGCGAGCTGAGCCGCATGACCCAGTTCAAGGATAAGTGCGCCAAGAATGCCGACAATATAAACGGCGGCCTGTTCACCTATCCCTCGCTGATGGCGGCGGATATCCTGCTGTATCAGGCGGACTATGTCCCCGTGGGCGAAGATCAGAAGCAGCACTGTGAGCTGACGCGTGATATTGCCGTCCGCTTCAACAACCTCTACGGCGAGACCTTTAAGGTGCCGGAGCCGTATATCCCGAAGGTCGGCGCACGCATCATGAGCCTCGGAAATCCGACCTCGAAGATGTCAAAGTCCGACCCCGCAGGCTGCGTGTTCCTCATGGACAGCCCCGAGGAGATAGCGCGCAAGTTCAAGCGCGCCATTACCGACTCCGATACGGAGCACTGCGTCCATTTTGATCCGGTGAATAAGCCCGGTGTTTCCAACCTTATGAATATTTACTCCTCCGTCACCGGCAGGAGCTTTGCGGAAATAGAGCAGGAGTTTGACGGCAAGGGCTACGGTGTGTTCAAGCCTGCCGTGGGCGACGCCGTCATAGAGGCCCTGCGTCCCATCCGCGAGGAGGCGGAGCGTATAATTGCCGATAAAGCCTACCTCAAGCAGGTATATACCGACGGCGCGATGAAGGCAAGTGCTGTTGCACGCAGGACTCTGCGCAAGGTATATAAGCGCGTCGGCCTCGTGGAGAAGCCGTTCTGAAAAGAGGTTACAGGACATGATTTCAGATCTGTCAGTTTGGCTGAAGCTGCTGCTGTCTATGGTGACGGCTGCTGTTGTTACCTTCCTGATGACTCCGCCGGTAAAGCATTTTGCAGAGAAGGTAGGCGCTATCGACGTACCCAAGGATGCACGCCGTGTGCATGACCATCCGATACCGCGCATGGGCGGCCTTGCAATATTTATCGGCTTTGTCCTGTCGCTGATATGCTTTGTGGACGTGTCGACTCAGGTGCTCGGCATCCTGCTGGGCGGACTTATCATCGCCGTCATGGGTGCGGTCGACGATATCGTCAGCCTGAACGCATGGGTCAAGCTCGCCGGGCAGATAGTCGCTGCCATTGTTGCGATACGCTGCGGCATCGTGTTTGAGACCATATCAAATCCCAACGCCTTTGCCGAGCAGACCACGATCGTCCTCGCGCATTATCTGACCATACCGCTGACTCTGCTTTGGATAGTCGGCTGTACCAACGCCGTCAATCTCATCGACGGGCTTGACGGACTTGCAGTCGGCGTGTCGACGATAAGCTCGGTGACGATGCTCGTCGTCGCGCTCTTTGTCGCGGAGCCGAGCGTCGCGATCATCCTCGCTGCGCTCACCGGCGCATGTTTGGGATTTATACCCTATAATTTCAATCCCGCGAAAATATTCATGGGCGACGTCGGCTCGCAGCTTCTGGGCTTCGTGCTGTCGACGGTGTCCATCATCGGCATGTTCAAGATGCACACGCTCATAACCTTTCTGGTCCCGCTGCTGGCACTGGCCGTGCCGCTAGCGGATACCGCGTTTGCATTTTTCCGCCGGATCATTCACGGGCAAAGCCCGTTCCATGCGGATAAGGGGCATTTTCATCACAGGCTGCTTGCCATCGGCCTGAGCCAGAAACAGGCGGTGGCCGTGCTGTACGGAATTTCCGCCGTGCTTGGACTCGTAGCCGTGCTGCTGGCGGGTTCGGGTGTTCTTGTGCGCACTGTGTGCGCCGTATGCGCCTTCCTCATAGCTCTCGCGGTATGGCTCTATGTGTTCTGGCGTAATCCGAATCTGCGCCGCCATAGGGATAAGCCCGAGGAACAGAAATAAAACGGACCGCGCCGAGGTGTTGTGGCACCGCGGCGCGGTCATGTGTTTTTTGCTTCTCTTCTTGATGCAGGCCGGCGGCAGGGGCGGGCAGACACCCAACATATGTGAGTAATGTCCAGTCGTTCCGTCACAGCAGGAACATTGCCCCCATAATTATCAGCAGCTCGCTGTCTCCGCTCTCGCGGTACATGAGGTAGAGTATCAGCAGAAGGATTATATCATCCGTCTCCAGCTCGCTCAGACTCTTCGGCAGCAGCTCCGAGAGCGACCCGCCGAGCAGCGGAAGCGGCTTCGCGGGCGGCCTCGGGCGGGGAACTCCCTGATCGCGCTGCACCGGTACGGGCGGCTCCGGGACTTGCCCGGGCGGGCGTTCGTCCCGCCGTTCGTCGACACGGGTGACGCGGCCGGTGTTGCCGTGGTAGCGGTTATAGCCTGCCATCGCCGCCCTCCTCTCCCATCGCGGCCTTTGCGATGCGTGCAAGCCGTGCGATCTTCAGCGCTTTATCCATCTTGCCGCGCCTTTTTTCGGTTAGATACGGCTCCATTGCCTCAAGCAGACGCTGCTTGTCGTCGTTCCCGCCGCCCTTCATGAGCTGCCCGATGCGGCTTATCAGCCCCGGGTCGATGTCAAGCCCGCCGAGCGGCTCCGGCGCGGTTTCCTGCGCGCCGCCGTCTCCGCCCATGAGCGATTTTGCCAGATTCGCTATTTTCTCCATCTGCGCCGGGTCGCCGAGGACACTGTTGAGCTTATCTTCAAATTCACTCATGGCAGCCTCCGTTTAATCCTGCATCATTTTCCGGATGCTCTCGGCAAGCCTTTTGCCTTCGGCGGTGCCGAGAACCTGACCCAGAATGTCCTTCATTGCCGCCGCGTCGCCCGAGCGGGCCGCACGCTCCACGGCCTCGGGGTCTATCATGCGGCCGATACGCTGCCCGTCCTCAGACTCCGCGATGCTTTTTATCCCGTCGGTTTTGCCGCGCCGCTCCAGCTCGCGGCCTATCCGTTCAAAATCCTTCATCAGATCACGCTCCTGTTCCCTACATTATATTCAGGAGCCGCTCCGATGATAATAGATAACATAGGAGGATACACACAATGAAAGCAGCCGTTTTTGCAGACACCCATGCCAACACCGCGCTTATGGTCGAGGCTGTGGGGCGCTGCCGCCCCGATCTCATCATACATCTCGGGGACTATTCCCGTGACACTGCCGTGCTGCGTGAGCGTTTCCCGGAGATCCCACTGTATTCCGTCCGCGGGAACTGCGACATAGCCTCCGATTCCCCCGACACCGATATAGTTCCGCTCGGTCCGGTAAAAGCATTCATCTGCCACGGTCATACCTACGGCGTGGACTACGGCCGTACTGATTCGCTGGTCTATGCCGCGCAGGAGGCAGGGGCGAAGATAGCCATGTTCGGCCATACGCACGAGGCATATTACGGAGAGGCCGGCGGCGTGAAGCTGCTGAATCCAGGCACTGCGGGCAAGGGGCATAAGCTGACTTGGGCGACCGTTGAGGTGTTCGACAACGGCGGCATAGCCTGCGAGATAAAAGACCTGTGAGCTGAAAGTGTCGGCCCGGTGTTCATCTGCATTTCTTAAGAATGAAAATTCCCCGGAACTTTTTCCGACGGCAGTGCGTCACAAAATCAGACTACCGAAGGGAGATGCAAGATGAAAAGTATGTTCTACGCTTCTATATGCCTGCTGCTGGCCGCAGCGGTACTGCTGGGCGGCTGCGGGAGCGCGGCTGCAAGCGAGCTTACGGCCAAGAATGTTGAAAAAGCCGAGGCAGACCCCGCTGCACTCACCGATGAGGCGAATATCGCAGTCACGGAGCTTGCCCTGCGCCTGCTGAACAGCTGCCCTTCAGAGGGTGACCGGCTGATATCCCCGACCTCCATGCTCGCTGCACTTGCGATGACCGCGAATGGAGCCGAGGGTGAAACGCTCAGCCAGCTCGAAGAGCTTTTCGGCATGAGTGCCGACGAGCTGAACGCGTATATGGCGGCGCTTCTTGCGTCTATGGACGGCAGCAGTCAGCTCCGTTCCGCCTGCTCGATATGGCTGCGTGATGATGACGGACTTAAGGTAAACGATGAGTTCATCGGGAAAAACGCCCGCTACTATGACAGCTCTGTATTTACTGCGCCCTTTGACGACAGTACGGCTGACAGCATAAATTCCTGGGTCAAGAAGAATACCGGCGGCAGGGTCGATAAGATCATTGATCGGATACCCGATGACGCGATGCTGTACCTGATAAATGCAGTCGCGTTTGACGCGGAGTGGCGGACCGTCTACACCAAGGATCAGGTCGCCCCCGGGACCTTCACGAACGCAGACGGGGAAGACAAGACGGTTGAGTTCATGGACTCCGAAGAGCACACCTACATATCGGATGGCAAGGCCAGCGGCTTCGTGAAATACTATCAGAATGGCCGCTATGCGTTTGCTGCGCTGCTGCCGAATACCGGAGCAGCGCTTGATGAATATATTGCCGGACTTACGGGCGAGGAGCTGCGCGGGATGCTGACCGCGCCGCAGAGCACGACCGTCATCGTCAGCCTGCCGAAGTTTGACAGCTCGTGCAGTCTTGAGCTGTCCGATGCACTGATGGCGCTCGGCGTGACGGATGTGTTCGACCCGGATAAGGCCGACCTCAGCGGCATCGGGAGCTTCGACGGTCTGCCGCTGTATGTCAGCCGCGTACTGCATAAGTGCCATGTCGCGGTCGACGAGCAGGGGACAAAGGCCGGAGCAGCGACCGCGGTAGAAGCCGCCAGCGGCAGCGCCTTTGTGGAGGATATAAAATACGTCACGCTGAACCGGCCGTTTCTGTATATGATACTTGACTGCAGCACCATGACGCCGATATTTATCGGCACCGTGACGGATATCGGATAAAAAAGTACCGCAGAGAGGTAAATACCTCTCTGCGGTACTTTTTGTATGCCTTTACCGACCGATGCGGACGCAGCTTATGCCTGCTCCCTGACATACCTGACGACGTAATCGGCGAAGCGCCGTGTCGCGGGACCGGCCTTCTCACCTGCAGCGATGGCAATGCCTATCGTGCGCTTGGCTTCGGGGACGAGCGGCAGCACGAGCAGATCGTCGTGCCGCCCCTTCAGCAGCAGCTCCGGCATGATGCTTATGCCCAAGCCCTGCTCTACCATTGCGATGACCGCATAGTCGTCCTTCGTGTAGAAGCGGACGTTCGGCGTTACTCCGGCGGCTTCAAGAGCACGGCGGGCGTCGTGGTCGGAGCTTTTCAGCAGACTTATGAACGGCTCCGTCTCACATTCGACGAGCGGAAATTTCGGGTAGCTGGCAAAGCGGCTGTCCTTCGGCAGTATCGCCATGAGCCGATCCTCCATCAGGGGGATGCACTCGCAGTCGAGCGGGGAGGGGAGATTTACAAAGCCGATATCTACGCTGCCTTCACGGACCCACTGCTCGACGTCGTTGTAGTCGCCGTTCAGCAGGCGGAAGTCGACGTGGGGATAGTCACGCTGGAACTCCTTGAGCACACCCGGGAGCCAATGCACGGCGACGGATGTAAAGGTACCGATGCGTACAAGACCGCTGTCAAGGCCACGTATCGACGCCGTGACCTGACTCAGATGCTCGGCGCTGTTTAAGAGCCCACGCACCGCGGGCAGCAGCCGCTCGCCTTCGTTCGTCAGCTTCACACCGGCGCGGCTGCGCTTTATCACCGCAAAGCCAAGCTCTTCCTCAAGACTGTTGATGCTGTGGCTCACGGCAGACTGTGTCAGCCCCAGCTGCGCGGCGGCGGCAGTGAGACTGCCGGCCTCCACCACGCACAGAAATGCCTGATATTTTGCAAGATTCATAGACGGCTCCTCTGAATAAATATACATGAATCAAATTCATGTTAATATGAATAAAATTAGATTCGTTTATATTATAGGCCAAAAACCGCAAAAAGCAAGGAAAAACTGAAGAGAATGATATTGTTTTTCGCCGGATTTGATATATAATCCCGACTATGTTATGAAAAGCGAGGATAAATATTATGGATTCGGCAATGATCTGGATACTTGCGGCCGTCGTCGTGTACCTGCTGGGTATGCTGGCGATAGGCTTCAAATACGCAAATAACAGCACCTCCGAGGATTTCTATCTCGGCGGACGTAAGCTCGGCCCAATAGTCACTGCGATGAGCACCGAGGCCTCGGATATGAGCGCATATCTTCTCATGGGCGTCCCGGGGCTGGCGTTTTTCTGCGGTGTTGCCGAGGCGGGCTGGACAGCTATCGGCCTCGCACTGGGCACATATCTGAACTGGCTCATCGTCGCGAAGCGCCTGCGCCGTTACTCGGCAGAGATAAGCGCGATAACCGTGCCCGATTTTCTCGCCCGCCGCTTCCGCGACAACACAAAGCTTATCGAGACACTCGGTGCGCTCACGGTAATAATTTTCTTCGTTCCTTACACCGCCTCCGGCTTTGCTGCCTGCGGCAAGCTGTTCAACAGCCTGTTCGGGTTTGACTACACGACCGCCATGGTGATCAGCGCGGCTGTCATCGTGATCTACTGCGCGACAGGCGGCTTTATGGCCGCGTCCGTCACGAGTCTTATCCAGGGCATCGTCATGACGGTTGCGCTCATTATAGTACTGTTCTTCGGCATAAACACTGCAGGCGGCTGGGATGCCGTTATTGAAAATGCAAAGACAATCCCCGGCTATCTGAACTTCTCTGTTTCGACCGATATTCTCACCGGAAAAACCGGCAGCTACAGCCCGCTCATGATAGTTTCAACGCTGGCTTGGGGGCTAGGCTACTTTGGTATGCCGCACATCCTGCTGCACTTTATGGCCATCGGCAGCGAGGACAAGCTGAATTTCAGCCGCCGCATAGCGTCTATATGGGTCGTCATCTCGCTGGGTGTCGCGGTCATCATCGGTATTGTCGGCTTCGGAATGGTCAAGGCGGGAGCAATAGCAATGCCCGGCTCCGAGGCCGAAGCAGAAAACCTTATTGTCAACACGGCGGCGCTCATCTCAGCGCACGGCAGCCTTGCGGCCATTGTCGCAGGTGTTATAATTGCAGGTATTCTGGCAGCCACCATGTCCACGGCCGATGCGCAGCTTCTCGCCGCGGCCTCCGGTGTTACGCACAATATTCTCACCGACGTGTTCGGCATAAAGATGAGCGATAAAAAGACCATGCTCATCGCCCGTATCACTGTCGTCGGAGTTGCGGTCCTCGGCGTGATATTCGCGAGCGATCCTAACAGCTCGATCTTCCGTGTCGTGTCCTTCGCGTGGGCGGGCTTCGGAGCGACCTTCGGTCCCGTAATGCTGTTCTCGCTGTTCTGGAAGCGCTGCAATAAGTGGGGCGCGATAGCCGGAATGTTCTCCGGCGCGGCGATGGTGTTTGTGTGGAAATACTGTGTCGCCCCCATCGGCGGAGTGTTCGGCATTTACGAGCTGCTGCCCGCGTTCGTGATATCCTGCATGTTTATCGTCGCTGTCAGCCTTCTGACCGGTGAGCCGGACAAGGAAATACAGTCCGAGTTCGAAAAGGTCTGCGCAAAGTAAAAGCTTAAGCATTATGAATAGACCCGCCATTGCATCTGCAATGGCGGGTCTATTATACTATGTCAGTCAGCGCTGCCGGAAGCACTCTGAGGCTCAGACCAATATTTTTCCGGTGTTGGATATGGTCACGACCTCGAGCGGGATATCCTTTCCGCTGCGCTCGAGCGCGGTCTCGACCATGCGGACGAGCCCGCCGCAGCACGGCACCTGCATCCGCGTCACCGTGATGCTGCGAATGTTGTTGAGCTTGAATATCTGATGCAGCTTTTCGCTGTAGTCCACAGCATCTAGCTTGGGACATGCAATAATGACAGTGTGTCCGGCGATAAAGCGCTCGTGGAAGCCGGCAAAGGCGTATGCCGTGCAGTCGGCGGCGATGAGCAGGTCGACGCCGTTGAACACCGGCGACACAGGCGGTACAAGCTTGAGCTGTACCGGCCAGTTACTGAGCCGACTCTCCATCGCCTCCGCTTCTGCAGCAGCGATGCGCGCCTTGTTCTCACGCACGGCGGCCTCGTCGTACTCTGCGGCTTCGCGCTCGACAAAGCTGATCGCTCCGGCAGGAC
>CAKTNU010000034.1 GCA_934589325.1 uncultured Oscillospiraceae bacterium
ACGATGAACGTGGATATCACTGCGGGAAATCTTGTTTTTTGCAAGAGGAAACCTCTCCTTCCTGTGTTTTATTACTCCACTTTCAAACTTTCGACAAAGAACTCTCGCCCGGCGGTCATTTTTATAGCCGTGCTGTGACATTCGGGACAGCAGGCGTTTTTCCTGTCCGCCTCGCCCTCGTAGCCGCAGTCAAGGCACCTGAACCGCGCCGGTACCGGCTCTATCACAAGCTCAGCACGTTCGGCAGCGGAGCCCGCCGCCGCTATCGGGAAGAACTCCCGCAGACATTCCGGGACGATGCCCGAATATTCGCCTACGCGCAGAGTTATCTCAAGCACGTTCTTGAAGCCGCTCTTTCTGGCCTCGGAGTTGACTATGTCGATAATTCCCTTTGTTATTGCCAGCTCGTGCATATTATCTGTCGAGACAGCTGAAGCACGGGTCTATGCTGGCGATGATCAGTCCGGCGTCCGCCACGGTGTTGCCGCGGAGCATATGCGGCACGGTCGGGGTATTCTTATAGGACGGGACGTGTATGCTGACACGGTGATTATTGAAGCCGCCGCTGCCGACGACCATATGGCTCAGCTGGCCACGCGGCGCCTCGTGCCTTGCGACCGACTGCCCCTCTTGGATCTTCACCAGCTTGCTGCCGAGGTTTATCGGCGTGTCGGGCAGGTTTTCAAGCGCCTGACGGATTATCTTGATGCTCTCATAGCACTCAAGCGCACGCACGACGACTCTTGCAAATACGTCGCCGCTGTCGACCACGGGGACATCAAAGTCGAAGTCCTCATAGGACGAGTACGGAGCATCCTTGCGGACGTCTATCTTCACTCCGGAAGCTCTGGCGTGGGGACCGACGGCGCCCATGCGCAGCGCATCCTCGCGTGTCAGCACACCGACGCCCTTGGTACGCATGGCGATCGTCTTATCGGTCAGTGCGATCTCGGTTATCCTGTCAAGCGGAGCCTTGAGCTTGTCACAGGTGTCAAGCAGCTCGCGGCGCAGCTCATCGCTTATATCGCGTCTCGCGCCGCCGATTGTGACCATAGCATAGTTGACGCGGTTGCCCGTCATCTTTTCCAGCAGATCCATAACGAGCTCGCGCTCATCCCAGATGTGCATGAACATACTGTCATGCCCGATGATGTGACAGGCAATGCCGAGCCACAGGAAGTGCGAATGGAGACGCTCCAGCTCGGCGGTTATCACGCGGATATACTGGCCGCGCTTCGGCACCTCGATACCGTTGATGCTCTCAACGCACATCGCATAGGTAAAGGCATGGGAATGGGAACAGATACCGCAGACGCGCTCGACCAGAACGAGAGTCTGTATCGCGTTGCGCTCAGTCGCAAGCTTCTCGATGCCGCGGTGATTGTAGCCGACAAACACCTCCGCATCGCGGATGATCTCTCCATCGGTGTAAAGCTTCGCGTGTATCGGTTCCTCGAGCGCCGGATGGTAGGGGCCTATGGGGACTATATAGCTCATTGCTGCGCCTCCTTCAGATTCTTATCGACCAGTTCCTCGAGCGGCATGACAAGTATCTGGCCCTTGCCCTGCGTTTCGAGCATATCCTCCGGCAGGAACAGACGCTTCGATACATCCAGCCCTTCAAACTCGATGCCCATCAGCTCATTGAGCTCCCGCTCCGGCCACGAGGCCGCAGTATCGTAGATACCGGAAATGGTAGGCACCTTCATCTCCCCCACGACGTGATAGGACTCTACCGCGGGATCCACGGCATAGTCGTAGGAGATGTCGGCCTCGCCGTCCTTGTTGAAGAACGCATGTATCATCACAAGGTAACGGCCTTCCTTCCGCATCCGCTCTGCAATGGGTACTATCTCGTCCTTGCCGATAGTGATTTTTTTGTACTCCTGCATTCAATTCACCTCTCGTTTAGCGCTTATATAAAAATATTTTTCAATTTTTCATTGACTTGTCAGCAGATCCTCGGCAGCTGAGCGCCGGTAAGCTTCTGCATTATGCGGCTGCCGCCGAACTGCGTGTGCATGACGACCTTGCCCGGGTACTTCTCACTTACCTCGCCGATCATCTCCGCATCGCGGCCGTATTCGTGACTGCGCATAGCCGCAAGGACGCGCTCGGCATCCTCCGGCGCGGCTACGGCAAGGAGCTTGCCCTCATTCGCGCAGTACATCGGGTCGAGTCCCAGCATATCGCAGGCCGCGCCAACTTCGCCGCGCACCGGTATCCGGTCCTCCCAAAGCTCTATACCGAGCTCCGTGCCCTCTATAAATTCGTTGAGCGTCGTCGCGGCACCGCCGCGGGTCGGATCGCGCAGGACGCGCACTGCGCCGCTTTCAAGTATCGCTTCGCACAGTCCGTTGAGCGGCGCACAGTCGGACCTTATGCCGCTCTGCATCATCCCGCTCCGCGCCAGCATCACCGCCGTGCCGTGGTCGCCCACGGTGCCGGAAACAATGACCTTGTCGCCCGGACGTATCGCCCTTGGGCTCAGACCCGGATACCGCAGGAAGCCTATACCCGCAGTGTTTATATATATCTTGTCGCCCCGGCCTCGCTCGACGACCTTGGTATCCCCCGTCACGACCTGCACGCCGGCCTCTGCCCCGGCCTCGCGTATCGCCTCAACGACACGCTTCAGATCCTCCGTTGGGAAGCCCTCTTCGATGATGAAAGCGCAGCTCAGATATTTCGGCTCGCCGCCGCACATCGCGATATCGTTCACCGTACCGCATACGGCCAGCTTGCCGATGCTGCCGCCGGGGAAGAATATCGGATCAACAACGAAGCTGTCGGTCGAAAATACGAGCCTATCCGCGCCCGGTATCACCGCGCCGTCGCCAAGCTCACTCAGCACGGGGTTATCCAGCGCCGGTACTATCATGCTCTCTATCAGGCGGGAGGTCTTTTTCCCGCCGCTGCCGTAGTCAAGGGTTATTATCTCGTCCATACCGTTTCTCCATGGCGTCCTTCACGCTAAACGCCCTGATATTTATACGCCGCCGCGCATGCGCCCTCGGAAGACACCATGCACGGGCCGACCGGGTCCTCCGGTGTGCAGCGCCGGCCGAACATCGGGCAGTCATGCGGAGTTATCCTCCCGCATATCACATCCCCGCAGCGGCAGAGGCTCGGTCTTTCTTCTCCGCAGCTCACGGCAAATTTTTTCTCCGCATCGAAGTCCGCCAGCTCCTCACGCAGCGCAAGCCCGCTTGCATCTATCGCGCCGAGCCCGCGCCATAGGTCACGCCTCGGCATGAAGCACTCATCTATCATCTTCTGCGCAAGCACATTCCCCTCCGGGGCAACGGCGCGCCTATATTCATTTTCGAGCCGCGGCTCACCGTCGGCTATCTGGCGCAGGAGCATATACACCGAAGCAAGAATATCCTCCGGCTCAAACCCGCTTATCACCGCCGGCATACCGCAGTCATACGGCAAAAAGCTGAATCCGCGCTCTCCTATTATCGTCGCCACATGGCCGGGACACAGGAAGCCCTGAATATTGAAGTCCTCCGTCTGCATCAGCGCCCGAAGCGCAGGCTCTACCGTTTTGAGCATCGACCAGACGGAAAAGTTCTTCACGCCCGCATCACGCGCCGTCAGGACTGCGGCGGCTGTGCCGGGTGCTGTCGTCTCAAAGCCGACTCCGAGAAATACGACCTCGCTCTCCGACTCTCTCTCCGCAATATCTATCGCGTCGATGGGCGAATACACTATCTCGACCCGCGCCCCCAGCGCACGGCGGCGCTGCAGGCTGTCTCCGGGATAACTGCCCGGGACGCGGAGCATATCCCCGTAGCTCGCTATTATCACGTCCGGCCGCATCGCAAGCTCCAGCACCGCGTCGATGACCGCGGCAGGAGTTACGCACACGGGGCATCCCGGGCCTGAAAGCAGGCGGATGTTTCCCGGCAGCATACTGCGTATACCGGACTTGGCTATTGCCATTGTATGCGTGCCGCAGACCTCCATGATGCGGGTCTCTCCCAGCGGAAGCGCGGCGATTTTCTCAAGTACTCTTCTGACCTTGGCCTTATCGGAGGGCATTTTCAAGCTCCTCCCATGCGGCAAGATCGTCCAGCGCCTGTCCCTCAGGCAGACGCTCTATCGCAAAGCCCGCGTGGACGATGACATAATCTCCGCGCTTCGGCTCCGGGATGAAATCCACGCGTATCTCACGGCTGACTCCCATGGCTTCGGCCACGGCGGTCTTTCCGTTCACCTCTGTTATTCTAAGCGGCACTGCCAAGCACATTCTGCATTTCTCCTTAAAGTCCGAGCCGATACTGCGCTGCCATGAGCTGACCGAGGGATATACCCTCGTCATTAGTCGAGACACGGCTGTGATGAAATACCCTGAAGCCCGCATCGCGCAGTCTCTCCGGCAGGCGGCGCATCAGATACATGTTCTGAAAGGTCCCTCCCGAAAGCACGACGCTGTTTATCCCCGCTGCCTCCCGTGCGGCGGCGCACTGGCGGACGGCCATGTAAATAAGCGTATTCATAAAGCCTGCGGCTATCGTCCCTGTATCGACACCTGCGTCCATATCCGAAACTATACCGCGTATCATCCCGCGCCAGTCAAAGCGCAGAGGCTCACCGGCAAGTGTGTATAGGTAAATTTTATCGGCAGCCGCATCGTTCGCGGCGGCCTCGAGCAGCACCGCCCCCTGACCCTCGTATGAGCAGAGACGCTTTATGCCGAGTATCGCGGCAACGCCGTCAAACAATCTTCCCATGCCGGAGGAAAGCGGGCAGTTCAGCCCCGCGTCCAGCATTGCGGCATAGGCCGGCGCATTTTTTATCCACGTAAATGCACCCACATCAAGCCCCGCATCTCTAAGAAGGGCAAAAGCGACTCTGTCGGTCTCCTTTGTCGCCCTGTCTCCTCCGATGAGCGGTATCTCCCTGATGCTGCCGCGGCGCTCAAAGCCCGAATAGTCTCCCGTGAGGCACTCTGCGCCCCAAGTCGTCCCATCGGTCCCATAGCCGGTGCCGTCCCAGATGAGGCCGATGACCGGCTCGTTTATCCCGTTGTCCGCCATGCATGCCGCCATATGCGCATGATGGTGCTGTACCCGTATCACCGGGATCCCGTCCTCCGCTCCGCGTCCGAACGCGTATGCGGTAGACATATAGTCCGGGTGCATATCGCAGGCGACGGCGCGTGGTACGATATCGAACAGCCGCTCAAAATGACGTATCTGCCGCTCGTAATTTTCAAACGTCTCCATGTTTTTCAGGTCGCCTATATGCTGGCTCTGGAAAACATAGTCCTCTTTTGACAGGCAGAAGCTCGCCTTCTGCTCCGCGCCGCAGGCAAGTATCCGGCTCCTGCTGTCAGCCACCTTGACCGGAAACGGGACATAGCCGCGTGACCGGCGGGCCGGGTATTCTTTACCGTCAAATACCCAGCACAGCGAATCGTCACAGCGGGTCTGTATATCACGGTCATGCAGCAGGAATCCGTCCGCAATACCATACAGCTTTTCTATAGCCTCGTCGTTTTTATACATGATGGGCGTGTCAGACAGGTTCGCGCTCGTCATGATGAGCATATCTATATCATCGCCGAACAGCAGATAATGCAGCGGCGTATATGGCAGCATAATGCCGACATAGTTGTTTTCGCTTATATGCTCCATTCCCGGCTCCCGCTTTTCAAGCAGGACTATCGGCCGCCGGAAGCCGTTTAAGATCTTTTCCTCGTCCGCAGAGACGCGGCATATTTTTTTTGCCGTGTCAACATCGCGGCACATTATCGCAAAGGGCTTTTCGTCGCGCTGCTTGCGGTGACGCAGCGTCATGGCGACCTCAGGCTCCGCGCATGAGCAGGCCAGATGCATGCCGCCTAGTCCCTTGACTGCGATTATCTTCCCGCTCTTCACATACTGCCGTGCAAGCTCTATCGCATCTCCGTCGAGCCGTCTCCCCTCTGCGTCGAGAAAGAACACCTGCGGCCCGCACACGGGGCAGCAGTCGGGCTGAGCATGATAGCGCCTGTCCTCGATATCGTGATATTCCCTGTCGCAGTCCGGACACATCGGGAATTCGCTCATCGAGGTCTTGCAGCGGTCATACGGCACATCCTTTATAATGGTGAAGCGCGGGCCGCAGTTGGTACAGTTTATGAATGGGTATCTGTATCTACGGTCATTCCTGTCGCACAGTTCACGGAGGCAGTCGTCGCAAATACAGATATCCGGGGATATCAGCGTATTTCTGAACTCCTCTGTCTTGCTCTGCAGGATTTTGAAATCCGGATAGTTTTTCAGCTCCTGAGTGTACTCTGCCTCTATGCTTTCAATGACTGCAAGCTTCGGCGTACGCCGCGGCAATGCGGCGGTAAAGCGCTCCAGCGTCTCACGCTCGCCCTCAAGCTCCAGTTCCACGCCGGACGAGGTATTCTTTATAAAGCCGCGCAGCCCGTACTCCTCGACCAGCTTATGTATAAATGGGCGAAAGCCTACGCCCTGCACGATGCCGTGTATTTTCAGCAGTTCTCTCTCCACGCTGGTTCTCCCGGATATTCATTATTGTTAAATATTAATCAATATTATAAGTGCAAAATAACTATAATGCAAGAATTTTTTGTGCAAATCAGCGAATTGCGCTTTTTTTCACATTGTTTTTACGCCGTTCAGCGGTCATTTTGTCTATAGTGTATAACCAAGTATATATCTTTATCACTTACTTAGCAAGGAAAGTAATTTTTTTGACACAGAATTTTGCGCATTTCGTCACTCCAGCGTTTTTGTACGGACATAAACCGCTCCGCTCATTATATGACCCGACGAAAAATGACCGCCCGGAGCCGAGCGGTCATTTATAAAGAACTAATCGACTATATTATGCCTTTGCACCGGCCTTTTTCTTATTGCCGACCGCGGCAACTATCCAGAAGACGACCAGCACAACGCCTGCTATGACGTACATCAGTTCAGCACTCGCCGCGGTAAAGAAGGCCTGGAGCTGACCGGCAAGGACAAAGGCCATAACGACCGGCACGACGAACTGGATGCAGATCTTATAGAAGGCGTCAAAGAACCTGGAGCTCTCGCCGCTGTGTATCTCGTCGAGCATGAACTGCGGCTTCAGTTCCCAGCCTATCATCAGCGACATGAGCATCGCGCCGACAGGCATAGCGATACCCTCGGACCAGCAGTCCATGAAGTCGAGGAAGTTGTCGTTCCAGCCCTGAGTCCCCCAGAACTTGAACACGCCGGACGCACCAAGACCGTCAACTGCAACGAGCAGTGCCTCGACCAGTATTGCGAAAGACACCCACAGGGTGACGTTGGAACGGTTCGCTGGCTTGCCCGCTTCAACGCGCTTGTCGATAAAGTGGGTCGCCATAACTTCCATCAGGGATATCGCGGAGGAGATGGCAGCGAGTATAACGAGCAGGTAGAATATTATGCCGAACAGGGGGCCGGTCGGTCCCATGTTGTAGAAAACATCCTGCAGCGTGACAAACAGGAGGTTTGGGCCGCTGAGCTTGATGTCGGCATAGGCCGTGCCGTTTGCGATGCCGTTTGCGACCGCCGCGGGGATGACGGCGAGGCCGGCCATCAGTGCGACGAGAGTATCTGCGAAGACGATGACGCCCGCATTCTTGACGACGTTCTCTTTCTTCTCAAGATAAGAACCGTAGGTGACCATTGCGCCCATTGCGAGGGACAGGGAGAAGAACATCTGGCCGCCGGCGGTGCCGAGGACCTCGATGATGCTGGGATTTTTCTCGATAAAGCCGGCCTCTATAGCGTAGCCGGGGACAAACATGAACTTAAGTCCCTCGGACGCACCGGGAAGAGACAGGGAGCGGATAATGACTATGACGAGCATGACAAACAGCGCCGGCATGCCGATTTTGTTGAATTTCTCGATGCCGCTGGCTATGCCGCCCTTGACTATGACCATACAGATGCCGAGAAACAGCGCCGTAAACACCGCGCAGCCGAACGGAGCATTGAGCATGGCGGAGAATATCGTGCTGCCGCCAGCGTTGCCGCCGAGGATATTGCTGAGGTCAAAGCTGAGCTCCGCCATATTCAGCGCGGTGTACTGGATGCAGTAGCCGCCGAGGACAGAGTAGAAGCTCATGATGAGGAACGGCGACAGAACGCCAAGCCAGCCAACCCAGCCGAATTTCTTTGAGACTGCCTGATATGCGGAGATGACGCCCTTGCCGGTCTTGCGGCCGAGCGCAAGCTCGCTGCACATGATTATCATGCCGACGAATATCGCCAGCAGCAGGTAGATAAGCAGGAAGGAAAAACCTCCGCATTTACCCATTTTGTACGGGAACCCCCAAATGTTGCCGAGACCAACGGCCGATCCCACGGCCGCCATGATGAAGCCGAATGTGCTTCCCCATGATCCGCGTTCATTCTCCATAATTGCTCTCCTTTTACACAATAAATTGCTAAATACTCAAGAATTGTAACATCCCACTTGCATTTTGGGAAGTTCTGAATTATTATATATATAATTAAAAAATGTCATGGATGAAATTTATCATAAGAAAGCGAAATAATTAACAATGGACAGTAAGAAGGTTTATGCACTTTTGACGGCAATTGAGTGCGGCAGTCTTACGGCAGCGGCCGAAAAGCTGGGCTATACGCAGTCCGGACTGACGCATATGATGAACGCGCTTGAAACCGAGCTGGGACTGAATCTCCTCGTGCGCAGCAAAAGCGGCGTACATCTATCCCCCGCTGGGCAGGAGCTGCTGCCCGTGATGCGGGATTTCAGCGCTGCCGCCGATGTGCTCGACAGCGCTGCCGAGCGTCTGCGTCAGCACAGCTTCTCGACGCTGCGCCTTGGCGCATACACCAGCGTTACTCGGCAATGGCTCCCGGCCATACTTGCTGCCTACCGCGACATCTGTCCGGACACGGATGTCGCCATCACTATGGGCGACAGCGTCGGCACCTACGATGCAGTGCGCAATGACGAGCTTGACTGCGCAGTCGTCAGCTTCCAGCCGCATCTGTGTCAGGGTCTCAGCTGGACGCATCTGCGGGACGATGAGCTCGTTGCGATACTGCCCGCCGGCAGTGCCGGGGATACCGAGAGCTACCGCGTGGAGAATTTCACGGGGCAGAGCTTTTTGATGCCCAGCTCCGGCTTCGATCTGGATATCATGCCTGCGTTCAGCGTGCACGGGCGCAAGGCAAGCCCGGTAATAAAAAGCACCAACATGGATGACCCCTCGATAGTCTCCATGGTCGAGCACAGGCTCGGCGTATCGATACTGTCGAAGCTAGTCATGCAGAGCATTTCAGGCAATGTTACAGTCATCCCTCTCGATCCTCCATGCTACCGCAGGCTTGGTATAATCACAAATCCTCGCCGCATGAATGAAAAGAATGTCCGCCGCTTTATCCGCTGCGCCCAGAGTACGCTCGCAAAAATGTACGAGGAAATATAAAATGAGCAGGCTCAGCTTGCTCATTTTATATTTCCTGCCGCGATCTGTCCCGCCGGTGTCGCCGGATCCGTCCCTTCGCTAGGATGCCCGGCCCTCTGTTCACACAAATAACTTGAAAAAACTCGCCCTTGTGGTAAAATTTTTGCAGCGATACCGCACGGAGGCCAAAGATGAAGAAAAACATACTCCTTATACTTATTATATTTGCGCTGCTGCTAGTCATTGCGGCGATCGTGATAAACAGTCTCGGTGTTCTTGACCCCGCACCCGTCGAGACCGCCGCGCCGACTCCATCGGTCACATCGGATATCCCGGCGGCCGAAATGCCGGAGCCGACGCAGAGCTTCACATCGCTTGACGACGCTGCGCTCAAGTCGATTCAAAACGACGCCCTCACCGCGATGGCGAGCTGCCGCGACGCATATATTTCCGCCGACAAGGGCGAGGCAATGAACATCGTCCTGTCGGACGATGCCGTAGCGTCGATGGTGTCGGCACTCGGCGCCGCGGGCTATTCCGCCATTGACTACTACGGGAATTGCAGCATCCAGAACCCCGAAGCACTCGCCGCTTTCGGCGATGCGGTCAACGCCGGACTCGACGCGCAGGCAGGCTATTTCGTCGTCCACCCTGACGGGCTCGTCCATGAGGAGCTGCTGGTATATCAGGGCGGCACGGCCAGCGTCGTTACCGTCTCGATGCAGTGGGACCGCGACACAAATCCCGAGGTTTATTCCAGCGGTCAGTACGGTCTTGACAGCATACGATATACCTCGAACGGCTGGCTGATATTCAGCCGCAGCGGAAGCGTCAGCACCAATGCCAGCCGTTACAGCATGATACGCGTCAAGAGCTACAGCGCCGACTTCCGCGCCATATGTGCCCGCTATCTCACACCGGTGGGCTACTCCGAAAATAACCTCTTCACTACCGACTGGAGCAGCGGCAGCTGGGGCGAGCTTGATTTCAACAGTCTGTACGCAAAGTTCTACAGTATGTATTACGGCACAGAACCGCTGACCTTCAATAACGCCGGCACGAACGCCGGACTGACGACGATCACCGGAAGCTCTATGCACCTTGTCCCGACCGAGCAGTTTGAGCGCGTCATGGCGGGCTACCTCGAGATAGGCTCGGATACCCTCCGCACCCGGGCAGACTACAGCAGCGCCCGCGGCGGGTACTATTTTCTCGGCACGCAGAAGGATTATTACAGTGTCACTCCGCATTGGCCGGAGCCCGAACTTATCGACTATTGGACAAATTCCGACGGTACGATAACAATGCGCGTCAACGCCGTGTACGAATGGGGCGGCACAGACTGCCTGTTCACGCATGAGGTCACCGTAAAGGAGACCGACACCGGCTTTGTCTATATCTCAAACCGTGTCCTTCCCGGCGGCGAGGGTACCCCGCCCTCGAACATCCTCGTAGGTGAGCGCAAGAGCCAGATAAGTCTGCTCGGGTGAGCAAACACGCAGAAAATATCATGGAATATATTCAAAACACCGCGTCGGCGCAGCTTTTGCCGCGCCGATTGCCGCATAAAGCGAAAAAATATTGAAAACTCATGGAAAATACGCAAAAACCTCTTGCAAAACGGGAAAAATTCTGGTATCATATCAAGGCATTTCGCACGGGGGCGGACTTTTCGCCATGTGGCCGCATGGCTTGGCGGAGGGAATGATGCTCCCGGAGGGAAAAAACAAAAATTTGGAGGAAACAAACAATGTCAGTAGTATCCATGAAGC
>CAKTNU010000035.1 GCA_934589325.1 uncultured Oscillospiraceae bacterium
GAGCTGGAGCTGCTGGAGGCGTATATGGAGCTGATGTGCTACAGATACCCGGAGCTTGTATGCGAATATGACGTCGATCCGGAGCTCGGAGCCGCGCAGGTGCCGAACTTCATCCTGCAGCCGATAGTCGAAAACAGTCTCCTGCACGGCATGAAAAACAAGGGCTACCGCGGCAGTGTGCGCATCTCCGCGCAGAGAGCAGGGGAGGGCATGGAGATAAGCGTGTGCGACAGCGGCAGCGGCTTTGCCGAGGGCAAGAGGGCGGAGCTTGACGCCATGCTTGAAAATTATGCCCGCCATCCCGCAAAGCTCGAGGGCAACAGCATGGGCGTGCTGAATGTGCAGAAGCGTATAAAGCTGCTCTGCGGCCGCGAATACGGCCTTTCATATACCGAAAACGAGAGCGGCGGCGTGACCGCGCACATATTTCTGCCGGTGAGACTGCCGGAGACGGAGGACGCACGATGAAGAAACTGAGGGTCCTGCTCGTGGACGACGAGATAATGATACGCGAGGGCTTCAAGCGCCTGTTCGACTGGGCGGCGCACGACTGCGAGGTCGTCGGCGAGGCGGCCGACGGTATGGAGGCGCTGGCGCGCATCGATGCGCTGAAAATATCCATGTTCGAGCGCCGCGTCAGTTCCGCCGGAGCCGACCCGCAGGAGGAGCGGACGATAAATCAGCTCACACGCTATCTTCAGGAGCATCTGGCGGATGAGCTGAGCCTCGGCGTGCTGGCCGATGAATTTCATCTGAGCGCGCAGTATATCAGCCAGCTGTTCAAAAGCGAGATAGGCGTGAATTTCCTGACCTATCTGACCAATATCCGCATGGAGAAGGCCAAAAAGCTGCTGCTGGCAACGTCTCTGCCGATATCCGAGGTGTCGGAGCGCTCCGGCTACGCGGATTACCGCGTGTTCACCAAGACCTTCAAAAAGTATGAGGGCTCGACGCCGTCCCAGTACCGCCGCGATTTCCTCGGAAACGGTGTATAAAAAGACCCCGCATATCCCGTATGCACGGGATATGCGGGGTCTGCAGTCTGTCAAAGAATATATGCAGCTGGGCGCAGATAAGAGAGCAGCGGGGGAGCTTGAGGGGGCAAGGCCCGCCTCAAATACAATAAACCGCCGTCCAAAAGTCTTGATACATCAATGACTTTTGGAGCAAAGCAGCATTTTGATAATATCAAAATGCTCGGCGGATGAAGCTTGTCAAAAAGTCCTCACAGGACTTTTTTGACAAGCTGAAGACCCCGCATATCCCGTATGCACGGGATATGCGGGGGTCAATGCTTCTTATACGGTCTTATCTGCCTGTCCAGATCTTATCGCGGGTGATATCCTTGAGCGAGGCCGCGCCGCACATGGTCATGGTCGATTTCAGCTCACCCACTATCTTGTCCATGTATACGCGGAAGCCCTCCTCGCCGCCGCCGTATATCATCGGCAGCAGCGGACGGCCGATAAGCACCGCGTCCGCACCGAGCGCGATGGCGCGGAACACGTCTACGCCGGAGCGTATGCCGCCGTCTACGATGATGACGGTTTTGCCCTTGACGGCCTCGGCTATTGCGGGCAGTACCTCCGCCGTCGCGGGGATGCCGCCCTGTACGCGGCCGCCGTGGTTGGATACGACGATGGCGTCGGCTCCGGCCTCGACCGCCTTGAGCGCACCTGCCGGGGTCATGATGCCCTTGACGATGAACGGCATCTTTGCATAACCGATTATCTCGCGCATCTCTTCAACGGTCTTGCTGCCGGCATTGGGATTCATCGCCTTGAGGAAGGGCAGACCCGCGCCGTCAACGTCCATCGCCGCGGCGAAAATGCCCTTGGCGTTGAGGATGTCGAGCTTTTCAAACACGGCCTCCTTGTTCCACGGCTTGATGGTCGGGCAGCCCATGCCGCCGACCTTGACCATGTCGTCGGATGCGGCCTTCATTATGTCGGGGTCGACGCCGTCGCCGGTCAGAGCCATGACGCCGTATTCCGCGGCCGCCTTGACGAGAATGGCGTTGTACTGCTGATCCTTGTACTTCGGGCCGTAGTGCAGGTCCACGGCGCCGAGGGGAGCGGCAAAGATCGGCGCGGAGAAGCGATGGCCGAACATCTCAAAGGAGACGTCAGGGTCGGCAAAATTGGGACACAGCGTGTCCATGTTGACGCAGATCTCCTGCCACTTGTCATAGTTCCTGGCGGCGGCATTGCCGGGGAACTTGCAGCCGGGGCCGGGCATGGTGTTGCCGCAGGCGCGGCCGTTGCATACGGGACATGCCTTGCAGTAGGGGCCGACGCAGTCACGCGCCGCTGTGAGTATCTCGTTATAGTTCATGACGCACCTCTCATATTTTTTTGCAGGGAACTTATGGACTAATTATCACTCATTTCGGCCGCCTTGTCAATGGCGGATAAGTTTTTGACACGGCGGACGCTCATGCGGCACAGTCCCTGATAAGCCGAAGCTCCCCGTGCGCCGATGCGCACGGGGAGCTTTGCAATGCCTCCGATCAGAAGCTGTACATGACCTGCGCGAGCAGGCCGGAGTCGGACTGGGTCAGAAGCAGCTTTATATTGTTGTGCGTAGTCACCAAGCCGCGGCCGCCGTAGGTGTCCACGTCGTATTCCAGTACGCAGACGTAGTATCCGCTGCCGACGTCCATGATGCTGCTGTACTCAATGCCGCTGAGCGTATCGCCGAAGCTGTTCGCCCATGTGAGGCCGGTCATGGCGCCGTAGAGCCGCTCGTAGAGCATCGAGCCGGGAACGATATACTGCGCAAGGACGTTGAAGTTATTGGCCGCATTCTTGTCGACATTGGAGGTGTATTTTATATACGCGGTCAAAAACTGCTCGACAAAGCTCTGCACGGCCGCTTTCTGCTCATCTGTGCAGTTGTCTGTGAAGCTGGCCTCGCTGTAGTCGCCGGTGTACTGCGTGCCGTCGGGCTTGAGCACGGTCAGCTCCGGCTCCTTGATATAGCGGCCGGTGCTGTAGTCGACGAGGTAGGGCAGGTCGAGCTGGCCGTAGCCGTAAAACTCATGCAGCAGCTCGAGCTCTCTGTGCTCCGTGCCGCGCTCGAGCTCCGTCCCGCCGCAGCTGACGCTGTAATTCTCCGGCACGGTCACCGACTTTTCGCCGCAGAACTGCTCAAAGTCAAATTCCGCCGAGCCGACGCGCCAGTTCGGGAAGCCGAAGCGGGTCTTGCCGGATGCGGTGAGCACTATGCGGCCGAGCGTCCTGCCGTCGCGCTGGACATAGTAAACGGTCTGCTCTGCGTTCGACTCATTCGTGGCCTTCGCGGTCTGGGCACCGTCTATCTGCTCGTAGAGGAATTTGTAGCACTCGTCCTCGGACATGAGCGCGTGATTCAGGCTGTCTACCGTGTCCTTCGCGGCGGAGCGTATGCTCTCCTCCGTGATGCCGGACATGTAGCGGGTGATAACATTGTTTGGGCGGGTCTGCTCATATTCGGTCAGGTACATGTCAAGCACGCACAGCGCAGCCGCGGCGAAGGTGATGAACACTATCGCGTAGATGAGCATACCGAGCAGGAAGCGCCGGTTTGATTTTTTCATCTTAGCCATACCGCACCTCCGCTCACTTCTTCAGTACAACGAACGCCGTCGGAATGTCGCGTATGCCGACGACGGACGCGCAGTTGTTGACATAGTCGTCCTCAAACCACATGAGGCTGGACGAGCCGCCGTCGAGATTGACGGCGTTTACCGCGCCGAAGGACATCATGACCTCCGCAAGGTCATAATACGTTGCGCCAAGGCTTATGACCTGCCGTCCGTCGATGACGAGCAGCAGCATTGCGCCGTCGGCACGCTGACCTATCGCGGTGCGCGGGTTGAGACCGCCCGCAAGCGTGGATTCATCCATCATCTGGCCGTTGCTGACGAGTACGGGGCCATAGCTTGCGCCGTACTGGATGTTTGCAGCCGCGGCGTCGGCGGCACTGCGGCAGCCGACGTTGAGTATATGCTCCGCGTCAATGCCGGCAAAGCCCATTTCAACGCCCGGGCCGTAGTACTGCTTGCCCTCGTAGACGACGAGGCCGCGGGGCGTACTGCCGTTGCCCATGCCGCCGCCGTCCTCGAATGCGCCGCCGTTTATACCGGCGACTGCATCGAACATCTTCACGTATTCCTCAACGCTGTAGCCCTCGCTGCCGTACCTGTCCGGGCAGGTGGCGAGAATGACGCGGGACGGGTCGAGTACCACCATCATGTAGCCCGAGTAGCCCTCGCCGGTGACGGGCTCGATAATGATGCCGTCGCCGTCGTCGTCGACAAGGCCGTAGGCGTCCGCACCGCCGTTCTGCGGCTCGGAGCCGGTGTCGATGCTGATAAGGTTCTTGTCTGTGGGGACATATTCCGTGATCTCTCCGGAGGACATCATGGCCTTGATCTCATCCTCGCTGAAGAACAGGTCGGCCAGAAAGCCGATCGCGCTCGTCTCACGGACGGAGTTGACGAACAGCTTGCTCGCCGTGGGCGACGGTCCCTTTGCAACGACATACATCACGCCGTACAGTGCGCCGACCAAAAGCAGCAGCGTCTCCAAAATGACGAGAAGTGTGCGCGATATGGCGCGCCCGACGCGTCCGCGGCGTTTTCTTTTCTTTTTTTGTTCCATTCGGAGCCTCCAGAGCTTTACGGCACGACCCGGCGCAATGGCGCGGCGTGCCGCTGTGTATCTATATAATTATAAATGCGGGCTATTTTTAAGTCAATAGCCCGCATTTAAATTAAGACATTAATTTGGAGAGCCGCGCCCCGCCCACGGCAGAGTCACCGTGAAGCGTACCCTTTCGTCGGCACTTTCGGCGCTGATGCAGCCGCCGTGCAGCTCGGCGATCTCCTTGGCTATCGCGAGGCCGAGGCCGGAGCCGCCGGTGGCGCTGGAGCGGGACTGGTCGGCGCGGAAAAACTGCTCGAATATCCGGGCGAGTTTCTCGGGAGGTATCGTCCTGCCGTGATTTTCAACGGTCACAACGGCTCCATCTCCGGAGCCGTGCAGCGTGACGCTGATCTCCGTGCCGGGGTAGCTGTAGCTTACGGCGTTGCGGAGCAGATTGTCAAACACCCTCTCCAGCTTGTCGGGGTCGCACATAAGCTCCATTCCCGGCTCGAGCTCGGTCTCAAAGCGCAGAGACTTCTCCGCCAGCACCGGCTCAAATTCGGAGACGGTCTGCTCGAGCATGCGCGTCAGGTTCACGGTCTGCCGGTTCAGCTCAAGGTGCGAGAGATTGAAGCGCGTTATGTCGAAAAACTCGTTTATCAGCTCCTCGAGACGCTCCGCCTTGTCCAGGGCGATGCCGGTGTACCGCGCCCGGCTTGCGGGCGGGATGTCAGGCTCGTCGCGCAGCAGGGAGAGATAGCCGATGACGCTTGTCAGAGGCGTTTTCAGGTCGTGCGCAAGGTAGACGATCAGGTCGTTCTTCCGCTGCTCGGCCTCCTTTGCGGCGCGTGCGTCGCGGATGGCGCGCTCACGGACAAGGTTGAGCTCATTCTGCGTGTCCGCAAGCTCGGGCGGGAGAGCTATCGTCTCCTCGCCAAAGGCGGCAAGCTGTGCGGCCGCCGCGGTCACGCTGTCGAGATATCTGAGCGGTACCGACAGAAAGTGCCGCGTTATGAAATACAGCCCGGCCATAGACAGCACGAGTATCAGCATCGGAGACAGAAACTGCAGCGTCTTGAAAAAGATGTACAGCGGGTCATCGCCCATCCAGCTCACCCGCGACAGCAGCATGTAGGCCGCAAAATATCCGCCCGTGAGCAGGAGCATGTAGCCCATTATGCTCAGCAGGAATCTGACCGCGATCCTCTGCGACAGCTGACTGCGCCGCGGGCTCTTGTCACTGCGCTTATTCAATGGTATATCCAACTCCCCATACGGTTTTTATGAACTTCGGCCTGCGGCTCGGCTCGTGCATCTTCTCGCGCAGACGTGCGATGTGCGCCATGACCGTGTTGTTATTGTCCAGATACTTTTCCCGCCAGACCGCCTCAAACAGCTCCTCGGACGAGATGACCTTGCCGCGGTGCTCGCAGAGATACCACAGGATATCAAATTCTATCGGCGTCAGCGTCAGTTCCTCGCCGTAGAGCTGGCATTTACGGCTGTCGCGGCAGATGTACAGCCCGGCAAAATCGTGCTCCTGCCGCGGCTGAACCGCCGCATGCGCGGGATTGTATTTGTTATAGCGCCGCAACTGAGTCTTGACCCGGGCGAGCAGCTCGAGCGGGTTGAATGGCTTCGTCATATAGTCGTCCGCGCCTAGGGTCAGACCGGTTATCTTGTCAATATCCTCGACCTTGGCCGTGAGCATGATTATCGGGAACAGATGCGTCTCGCGCAGACGGCGGCACAGCTCAAAGCCGCTCATGTCCGGCAGCATCACGTCGAGTATAGCAAGCCCGGGCTCGGCGCGCTCCGTCTCGCGCAGGGCTTCCTCGGCGCTGCCGCAGCTGACGGCCTCAAAGCCGTCGCCCGTGAGATACAGTGCCACAAGCTCCGCGATTTCCGGTTCATCGTCCACGACGAGTATTCTTTCAGGCATAATCAGTCCTCCGTGCGTTGATGCTGCTTATTATAGCATATACTCCGGCCGATGTTATTGCCGCAGGCTTATCTATTTCTTAAAATTTTCATAAGATTGCCCGTACTGCCGCCGCCCGGACGATAAAAAACCGGCAGAGCCCTGCCGGTTTTCGTCCGAATGTTTGATTTTTATTCTACCGTAACGCCCATCGCGTCCTCGTAGACCTTTACCATGGTGCATTGATCCTCTGAGGCAAGCCCCTTGTCGGCGAGGTACTGCATCTGGCTGCACACAAGCTCCGTCAGCGGAAGCTCCACGCCGAGAGCATCGGCGAGAGTCAGGGCATTTTTTATGTCCTTCATGTGTATCTCGATGCGTGCCGTCGCGCTGAAATCGCGGTCCAGCAGCTTCGGGACCTTGGCGTCCATGACGGCACTCTGCGCAAAGCCGCCGTGTATGGCGTCGAACAGGCGGTGCGGGTCAATGCCCGCTTTGACGGCGAAGGCGTAGCTCTCCGCCATAGCGGACAGATGCGCACCGACCATCATGTTGTTCGCGAGCTTTGCCGTGCTGCCGCAGCCGCAGCCGCCCATGTAGACGACAGAGCTTCCCATTGCATGCAGATACTCCTCGATGCGCCCGAAGGCCGCCTCGTCGCCGCCGCACATTATCGACAGCGTCCCGGCCTGCGCACCGGAAAGTCCGCCGCTCACGGGGCAGTCAAGGACGTATATGCCCTTCCCGGCCGCTTCCCGGGCGAGTGCGCGGATGATGTTCGGCGCAGTTGAGCCCATGTCGACCACGGTCGTCCCGGCGGGGCAGCCGTTTATGATGCCCTTGACCTGCGCGGAGACCGCGTCGTTCGTCGGCAGGCAGAGGAATATTACGGAGCAGGCCGCATATATCTCCTCGACACTCTGTGCCGCACGTCCGCCCGCAGCCTCGAAGCGCTCACGCGCCGGGGCGGAGCGGTTGAAGCCGAGTACGGTGTGACCGCTTTTGTTATGAAGATTTACTGCCATGGGCAGTCCCATGGTACCGAGCCCAATAAAGCCGAAGCATGAATTATCCATCGTTTGTCCTTTCTTATCAGCGTTCAAACAGTCCCTCTCAGCGTTCAAACAGTCCCTCGCGCCAGCCGCACAGCTCTATGACGCCGTGGCGCAGCGGGAGATATGGGTCGCAGCTGTACTTGAGATGCACGCAGTCGGGGCCGAAAACGAGACTCATCGTGTCCGTGTACGGCGTCTCCGTAAAAGCGAGCTTTATTATGTAAACCTCGCCGTCCCAGGCGCCGCAGCACGCGGCACGGCTGTACAGAAAGCTGCTCATCGCACTGAAGCGGTCCGCCTCATAGCCGGTGACGCGCTCCGTCCACTCGCCGTGGCCTGCCTCCGCCGTGAAAACGCCGGTCTCGGTGACGATCTCGAGCGTGTCGCGGTCGCCCGGAGTGAGCGTGAGCGACACAAAGCCGGCTTCGTTTTTCGGGAAAATGTACTTCCCGCCCGGGAAGTATCCGGGAGCCGTGTATTCGCCGGCGGCTGGCGGTATCTCGAGCGCCGCAGCGTGAGCCAGAAGCTCCGGCAGCGCCGCATCGGACGGCCTGTCAACGGCATCGTCAAGCATTTTCCATGTGTCGGTCAGCAGGTCGCAGGCGCGGTTCGTGCCTGCCGTTATCGCGATCACCATGTCCTGCTCCGGCGCGACTATCACAAACTGCCCGAAGGCACCGTCACCGCGGTACACCCGGTCGGGTACGCACTGCCAGATGAAATAACCGTAGCCCTGCTGCCAGTCGTCCCAGTCGTTCACGCTTATCCCCGCGTTTTCGACGAGGCGGGAGGATGCGGTGTCTATCCATTCGGCGTTCAGGAGCTGCTTTCCGTCCCAGGAGCCGCGGTCAAGCAGAAACTGGCCGAAGCGGGCGATGTGCTCCGTCGTGAGGTTCAGTCCCCAGCCGCCGGGATTCACGCCGTCGGTCTGCTCCCACCACAGGCCGCTCATGCCGAGCGGCTCGAACAGGCGGGGAGTGAGATAGTCATATACGCTCAGCCCCGTCAGCTTGGTGATTATCCGGCTGCACAGGTAGGTGCAGCGGTTGTCGTAGAAAAAGTTGGTGCCGGGGACGTTTTCAAGGTACAGCCGCAGCATGTTCTCAAGCCAGTCCGGGTCTCTGTAGAAGTCGTGATCCGTGCGCCCACGGTGTCCCATGTTCATCGTCAGCAGATCGCGCACCGTGACGCGGCGCATGTTCTCGCATGGGGGATCCGGCAGCAGCTCAGGGAAGAAGTCGACGAGCCTGTCCGATACGGACAGCAGCCCCTCCTGGACCGCGAAGCCGACCGCAACGGTGACGAAGCTCTTGCTCAGCGAGTATGCTATGTGGCATACGTCCTTGGAGTAGGGCTTCCACCAGCCCTCGAGCGCGACCCTGCCGTGACGCATGACCATGACCGAGTGGCAGCCGTGACCGCCGAGAGCATGGAGATATTCGTTGAGCGCCGCGGCGTTCAGGCCGACCTCAGCGGGCGAAGTTCTTATAAGCCCGCCCATGTCATACGACCTCCGCAGTGATCTTCTTCTCGGTCAGCTTGGCCTTCTTGACGCGGGTCTTCTGGTAGTAGTCGGTGCCGACCGCGAGGACGAGGACCAGACCCTTTGCGACCATCTGCCAGTAGTCGCTGACGCCCATGATGGTCATGCCGTTGGAGAGCACGCCTATGATGAGCACGCCGCTTATAACGCCGCTCATCTTGCCGTCGCCGCCGCCGGCGCTGATGCCGCCGACGACGCAGGCGGTGATGACGTCCATCTCAAAGCCGTGACCCGCAGTGGGCTGGCCGGAGTTTGCACGCGACATGTTTATCGCGCCCGCTATGCCGGCGCACAGGCCGCACAGCGCGTAAGCGAGGATCTTGACGCGGGTGGTGTTGATGCCGGAGAGCCGGGTAGCCTCGGCGTTGCCGCCGACGGCGTAGAAGTAACGGCCGAAATAGGTCTTTTTGAGGATGAACGAGCCGATCATGAACACGATGACCATGACGAGCACGGGTATAGGCAGCACACCGAAGAGGTAGCCCTGTCCGAGGAACTTTGCCTCGGGCGGGATGCCGTAGACCGAGACGCCGCCGCATATCATGTAGTTGACGCCGTAGATGATGTTCTGGGTGCCGAGAGTGGCGATGAGGGCGGGCATGCGCGTCGTCGTGACGATGAGACCGTTTATCACGCCGACCAGCGTACATACCAGAATACCCAGCAGCCACGCGAGGATGACCGGCACGCCGAGCTTGGTCATGAGCAGGGCGGAGGTCGTCGCCGACAGACCCATCATGACGCCGACGGACAGGTCGATGTCTCCCAGCAGAAACACGAAGGTCAGGCCGACGGCGAGCACGCCGAGCATTGAGACCTGTCTGAGTACGGTGATGAGGTTATTGAAGGTCCGGAAGTTCGGAGCCATTATCGCGAAGAACGCGACCATTATCAGAAGTATCACGGCGGTGCCGTACTGCTTGATGTTTTTAGATATGTTTTTCATATTGCTGCACCTCAATTATCTCCGGAGGCGTACCGCAGTATCGCCTCCTGATCGAACTGCTCCCGGCCGAGGACGGCCATCTGTTCGCCCTCGCTGAGAATAAGTATCCGGTCGGACATGCCGATTATCTCCTCCATATCGGAGGATACCATGATTATGCCCATGCCCTGCTCACAGAGGCTGTTCATGAGCTTGTATATCTCCTGACGCGCACCCACGTCGATGCCGCGGGTCGGCTCGTCGAAGATGATGACCTTTGCGTTGCTTGCAAGCCATTTGCCGAGGATGACCTTCTGCTGATTGCCGCCGCTGAGGTTTTTGACCTTCTGCTCGGCGTTCGGGGTCTTTACGCGGAGGGAGGCTATCTTTTCCCTGACCAGCTCGTCCTCCTGCGCCTTGCGGATAACTCCGAACCTGGACAGTCTGGGCAGCACGGAGAGGCTTATATTGTCGGAAACGGACAGCTCCAGCAGCGCGCCCTGATTCTTCCTGTCCTCCGGGACAAATGCAAAGCCCAGCTCCAGCGCCTTTTTGGGAGAGCTGATGCTGACCTCCTGCCCCTCGAGCTCAATGCGGCCGGTGGTTATCGGATCCGCGCCGAAGAGCATGCGGCAGGTCTCCGTGCGCCCCGCGCCGACAAGACCCGCAAGACCGAGTATCTCGCCGCGGTGCAGCTCGAAGGAGATGTGGTGTGCGCCGTTGCCGTACAGGTCGTCGACCTTCAGGAGCGTCTCGCCTATCCTGCAGCTGCGCTTTGGATATTCGTCTGAGATCGAGCGGCCGACCATTTCCTTTATCAGGCTGTCGCGTGTGACCTCGGAGATGAGATGCGTTGCTATCGTATGGCCGTCGCGGAGTATGGTCACGCGGTCGGCTATTTCAAATACCTCGTTTATTCTGTGCGAGATATAAATTATCGTAGTTCCGTTTTCCTTGAGCCGTCGGATCAGGGCGAAGAGAATGTCGACCTCGGCG